>CAXQBA010000349.1:0-3438 GCA_964221885.1 Luminiphilus sp.
CATCATGGATAACGATGTTATAGAAACATCTTCCCATAGGATCTGTCCACTCAATTTCGGTATGATCCCATTGATCGTTTTTAAAAAGGTTGATTTACCACTACCATTCGCCCCAATGATCATAAGGCGTTCTCCTTTATATAAGTTATACGTAAATGGTTGGTGTAGGGACTTTTTATAGCCTGTTTCTATGGCTTTAAATGATAACATCTACACCCTATTTTTTATGCTAAATCTATTTCAGGACATAAGTATACATCTTGAACGGTATTGATAATTTCAACACCTTCGTTCATTGGCTTTTGGAACGCTTTACGTCCTAAAATCAGCCCCATACCTCCTGCTCGTTTATTGATCACAGCCGTTTCGACGGCATCCTGCATATCGTTACCACCAGAAGCACCACCTGAGTTGATCAGCCCGATTCGTCCCATGTAACCATGAGCTACTTGATAACGGCACAGATCGATAGGATGATCGGTACAAAGAGACGTGTACATCTCTGGATGTGTTTTCCCAAAACCTACAGATTTGAAACCACCATTGTTCACCGGTAATTTCTGTTTGACTATATCTGCTTGTATCGTAGCGCCAATATGGTTTGCTTGACCCGTCATATCCGCTGAAGCATGATAGTCCGCTTCTTCCTTGATGAAGGATCCATTACGAAGATAACACCATAAAATAGTTGCCATTCCCAACTCATGAGCATATTCAAATGCTTCCGCAATTTCCATGATCTGACGGTTAGATTCTTGCGAACCAAAATAAATCGTAGCACCAACCGCAACAGCCCCCATGTCCCAAGCATTTTTGATCGAGCCGAATAAAATCTGATCGAATTTTTTGGGATAGGTCATTAATTCATTATGATTAATCTTTACGACAAATGGAATCTTGTGTGCGTATTTTCTGGAGACAGAACCAAGCACACCATACGTACTAGCTACAGCATTACAACCTGCTTCGATGGCTAATTTTACAATATTTTCCGAATCATAATACTCAGGATTCGGTGAAAAAGATGAGGCAGCAGTATGTTCCAAACCTTGATCAACTGGTAAAATCGAAACATAGCCTGTTCCAGATAATCGACCCGTGTTGTATAATCTAGAAAGACTATTCAATGTTTGATTCGACCGATTAGAACCAGACCATACATCATCTATGAATGATGGTGAAGGTTTGTGAAGAGAAGCTGCTGGAAAAGTATTAGATGTGTGTTCTAATAGGTGTCTAGATTTAGATTCACCCAAAATTTGGGTAATTGTTTGGTAAGACATAGCGTCAAAATTGTATCAATGTATAAAGTATTTCAATGCCTCAAAATTAATAAAATTTGAATGTATCGGTAATATTTTCATCTAATTAATCAATAATATGTAAAAGGTAGACTGAGACACAACAAAATCACTAATAAATCAGTTAAACCCATTAGAAACCTTAAAAACTAATTACCATGAAGAATGTATCACACCTAGTGATATTACTGATAATTCTATCAGTTCATCACATCGCTCACGCTCAGTTTGTCAATTCTGGATTTCGAGCCTCTTTAAACACTGCTAACGCTTTCGATCAAAATACTTTTAATAAGTTAGGTATGTCGGCTGGTCTCGTTACTGAGATCAATCCAGCCAAGTTTATGAAATTGACCCTAGAAACAAATTTGATCATGTCTGGTGACACAAAGCATTTCTTTGAAGCAAATGATGCCAAATACTACTCGGTTAATCTACCGGCTATGTTGGTTATCATGCCCAAAAAGAATTTCCACATCGGTGTGGGAGCAGATGTCAGTTATTTATTATTTTCATCATCAGGACCTATTCCTAATGAACGTTTTGCAGCTGGGGCTATTCTTAACTTAGAGTACAGATTATTCAAACGCTTGGGTATCGGTCTTCGTTACAATCATACATTTGCAACAGCACAGACATTGACTAATTTTGAACTAGTCAGCCCTGATTGGCAGGATCAATATGGAACCGTCAGTCTTTCTGTTGCCTATTATATGATCAAAAAATAAAAGTAAGGAATTGGTGTACTTGCATCGTTTTAGTTATCTTGTTGCTCAATGAATAACAAGACCTTACACAAGTATCCCCCAATCATTTTAGCTTCTCAATCACCGAGACGCAAGGCATTACTAAGCGCCTTAGGAGTGCCATTCAAAGCTGTTTCAATTGCATTTGATGAACGCTTTGACCTTAATGATGTCAAGATGGATGATGTACCTGAATATCTAGCATGTCAAAAAGCTGAGGCAGCGTCTCACCTCCTGACATCGGACAATATATTGATCACATCCGATACATTAGTACTCTTGGGAGACTCGATCATGGGTAAACCTATTGATAAACAGGATGCATTTGATATGCTTTGTCAACTCTCTGGACGTTCCTCCATGGTGACAACCGGAGTTTGTATCTGTTCACAGTCAAAAAAGATCAGTTTTTCTTCAAATACACAGATCGAATTCAGTTCGATGTCTAACCATGAAATCCAATATTATATCGACCAATATAATCCTTTAGATAAGGCAGGCGCCTATGGTATACAAGAATGGATCGGTATGGCTTTCATTCGAAAGATATCAGGATGTTACAATAATGTAGTTGGATTACCGACCGAGTTGGTATACAGGAACCTTAAATCGTTCATCGGCATAGAAACGACCGAATAGAATCTGTGATAATTCGGCTGCGAACTAAAAAACCAGAGGGATCCTGTTGTAATTTGTCATAGTAGGTCAAGCCCTCATTCTGAATGATCATATATTCCGCAACACTTTTGGGATCCATATCATTACGTATGATCTGGTGTTTCATCCAATCTTCAATATACGGGGTCAGGAAAGCAACAAAATGTTTATACATAGCCTTAAATCGATCCCGTATGCGATTGTTGCGGGTTGTTAAGTAATAACACGCATAGAATACCGTTTGATCGGATACTAAAAGCCAACGTTCACCGTAAAGTATACCCAATGCTATATTGAATCGTTCTTTAGGAGAACCGCTGTTTAACAGATCATTCTTAAATGTATCTTCAAACTTGTTTAGAAGGAAATCGACAAAAGCAACAACAATTTCCTCCTTAGTCTTGAAATAGTGAATCAATAAACTTGGATTTACATCCATGTGCTCGGCAATCTTACCAATTGACGCATTTTCATATCCCTCTTCCTTGAGGACGACATAAAAGCTTTCCAGTATCTCTTTCTTTCGTTCTTCAGCTTTGCTTTTACGTCCCATGATGTTGCATTTGAAAGTATGGTGCAAAAAATTTATAGTATATTCATCTTTGTAACAAAAAGAATAGAGACATTGTTCGATTCAGACTCCTTTTTAAATAAACTACAAAAAATTCATATCGAATAAGTTAGGCAACGAACGTATACTATTCGGCTTTCCATCATACTATTTATTCTTAGTT
>CAXQBA010000350.1:0-10227 GCA_964221885.1 Luminiphilus sp.
CATGGATCTCCGATCACTAGACCAGGCAAATCCAAACAATGTTTTGATCAACATGACACTTGGTAGATTGTCGTTTAACAAAACTGGGGACTATGAAAAAGCGATACCTCGATTTGAAAATGTCATAGGAATTCATGCAACGAATTCAATTGATATTAAACTTCTGGGTGAAGCTTATTTTTATCTGTTATAGTGTTTTAAAAAACAACGAACTCGGGAAGAGACGCTTCAATTATTTGATAAAGCAATTGAAGCAACTATTGAAAATAAAGAAATAAATCGTACATTTGCATCTGATAAAGAACGATTTGAGAAAAATATTTAGTCAAAATATAAAAAAATAATAGCGTATGCCTTGCGGGAAAAAACGTAAAAGACACAAAATTGCGACTCACAAAAGAAAGAAAAGACTTCGTAAGAACAGACATAAGAAGAAGAAATAATTTCTTTCTGTGTGATACTATCTGAAAATAGATCGTATCACCACATCTTTCTAAATCTCTCTCCTCTCAATTAGCTTTAAAGCTAGTCGTCACTTGGCGCGTATTCACACACCATGCATTGTGTATTAACCAGATAGATTCAGTGGTTAATCCTATTTGTGTATGGTACAAACAACATTGATTTGGAAAAAGAATTAATCATAAACTCCAATAAAAAAGATATTCAACTAGCCCTGATTGAAAATAAACGTTTAGTAGAGTTACACAATCAACCCTTAAAGAATAACTTAATTGTTGGCGACATATACCTAGGTAGGGTTTCTAAATTATTACCTGGGCTAAACGCTGCATTTATTGACATAGGCTTTCCAAAAAAGGATGCCTTCCTTCACTACACTGATTTAGGCCCCAAACTTAAATCCGTTCAGCGTTTTACAAATAAAGCTCTAAATGGGCAATTACAAGGTGACCTACTTGAAGGTTTCAAGATCGATCCCGACATACAGAAAAAAGGAAAGATCACTGAAGTTTTAAAAAGAGGTCAGTCTATACTTGTTCAGGTACTAAAAGAACCTATTTCAACGAAAGGGCCTCGTCTTTGCTGTGAAATAACAATAGCTGGAAGGTATGTCGTTTTGACTCCCTTTTCTGATGTAATTGCTATATCTAAGAAGATCACTGAGGATGATGAACGTAAACGTCTCAAAACGATCATAGAGAGTATTCGTCCCAAAAATTTTGGCTTTATTGTACGAACAGCAGCTGAAGGAAAACATGTAAGTGACCTACACGATGATATCAATGACCTACTTGATAAATGGTCAACAATGAAGAAGCAACTTTATAATGCCTCAAAACCTCAGAAATGTTTGAGTGAGTTGAACAAAACAAAAAGCCTCATCCGTGACTTTTGGGATGAAACCTTCAGTAGAGTTTTAGTCAATGACAAAAAAGTGGAAGAAGAGGTAGCCTCTGAGATCAAGAAAGTTGCACCTAATCGATCAAATATTGTCAAGTATTATAATGGAAATCGACCTATTTTCGATCAATACGGTATCACAAAACAGATCAAGTCTTCGTTTGGAAAAACGGCTACGATGCCAACAGGAGCTTATCTAGTAATCGAACAAACGGAGGCAATGTATGTCATTGATGTGAACTCTGGACACAAAATGGT
This sequence comes from Luminiphilus sp., assembly GCA_964221885.1. Lineage (GTDB taxonomy): Bacteria > Bacteroidota > Bacteroidia > Chitinophagales > Saprospiraceae > Aureispira. The sequence goes on from CAXQBA010000350.1 coordinate 1,621, forward strand.
CAGCAATGATCAAGAGACCAATGCTTTGAAAGTAAATATGGAGGCTGCTCATGAGATCGCACGACAATTACGACTTCGGGATATAGGTGGTATTATCATTATCGATTTTATTGACATGAAGAAAAATGAAAATAAGATACGCCTCTACAAGGAAGTAAAAGCTGCTATGCAGACAGATAACGCGAAGCATACCATCTTACCTTTATCGAAATTTGGTTTGTTACAGATCACCCGAGAACGAGTCAGGCCAGCAACTAAAATTTCCACTACTGAACAATGTCCAACATGTAAAGGGGACGGAAAAGTAGATGCCTCTATCCTACTTATAGATGCGATTGAACGAGATCTAGACTTCATAGTTCGTTCACAAAAACCATCAAGGATTACATTACGAGCTCACTCATTCATTGCGTCACACCTGACCAAAGGACTTTTCAGTATCCAATTCAAATGGTGGCGTAAATACAAAAAATGGATCCACATTAAGGATAATATTGATTATCCTATGTTGAAGTATACATTCTTTGATAAAAATGATGATGAGATCCGACTCTAATCAATCGGGCTCATTTTCTTCGTAGAAAGCGGCGATCTGTTCAAGATCCTTATAAAATTCTGAACCAAACTTTCGGATGATTGCTTCCTGAGCAAAAACATAAACCGGTATTTGTTCAGCTTTTCCTTTCTCACATGCAGCAGAGCAAATATCCCAACGATCGTATTCTAATTTTTTGAATCCATTTACCATTGTCGATACTCTAATTGGATAAAGATGACAAGAAATAGGTTTTCTGAAATCGCACAAGCCTGCTTTATGAGCTTTTTCAATACCACAAACGGAAATCCCATCTTCATGTACTAGGAACGCACAAGCACCATTTTTTAGTAACGTTGTCGCATGCTCTTTCTCCTTTTCTACATAATAGGAAACACCCCTCTTATCAATAGCTTGGCGACCTGGTTCAGATAAAATGTCTCGAATTGTTGGATAAATCCTTTCGAGCGTCTGAATTTCCTCTTTTTCCAATGGGGCACCATAGTCACCTTCCCAACAACAGGCTCCTTTACAAGCATTCAAATTACAGGCAAACTGTTCGTTGAAGATCGAAAGATCGATAATTTTATCTTGATGGAATAACATGATCAATTGGTTATGGTGACTTCTTGAATTGGTAAGTAATATTCCAAGGTTGTTGTATGTGGAAAGGGTTCGTTGGATTGATCTATCTTTCGAACGAATAGAGTCAATTGTCCCAGACCAGGATGTAGTGTTTGCAAATTCAATGGAAATACGGGTACCGATGTTTCTTTAGATTGTCCAATATGACTGGTCTGAATCGTGTTTCCAAACGAATCGGTCAGTAACAAATAGATGCCCATACCTTCCTCAGAGGGGCTGCCCTCCCATTGTAAGCGACCTCCTTTATCCTTACTGATTTGTTGATCAGCGAGACGAATATTGGTCATAGTTGGTAACGATACATCTACCTGGGTAGATGTTGAAGAACCGATTGGAATATCGAAGGTATATACATTTTTAAAGTTGACCCGATCTTGAGTGAGCCTGTATTGCCATCCAACGATAGGTAGTTTTTTTACCATCATAGGTTCACTATCAAATGAAACCTCCTGCTCGAACCGATATGTTGAATCCGTTTTAAAGACCACTTCAGCATATAACTCACGATTCTGCGTCATATATCTCAACAAGAAGCTGGCTTGCTGTATGTCAGGCACCATATTTCTGTTATCAATACACGAAAAAGGCAATGATAAAATGGCAAAAATTACCAAACAAATTGTAGGATTTATACGACTCATAAACAGTTTCTTAACAAACTTTACCATCTGATTTTACATTTCTTAACAATTACAAACACCAAATTAGTATCATTTTTGGTTAGTTTATCAACTTTAAATAAATCATAACAAATTTGCATGCATATTCAGGCTTTTAAATATCACAATTACTGATAAAATATATAAATTTGTTTGGTTTTAAAACCATGGAAGTACATCCACATTATCAAAACTTAAAGTCAAATTATTCATGTCTACGTTCAGCCATGCTATAGCTCTTTTGAGCTTGTTCTTTACTTATACAACTTTTGCTCAAAATGACCCGATCTTATTTACTGTAAATGATCAGGAAGTTCGTTTGTCCGAGTTCAGTTACATTTACAACAAAACGAATGGAGACCGTGTCAAGTTCGATGAGGCATCCATTAAAGAATACCTTGAACTGTATATTAATTTCAAGTTGCAGGTTGCTGAGGGTGTTGATATGGGACTCGACAAAAATACAGAGGTGGTCAAGGAACAAAATCAGTACAAAAAGCAATTGGCTAGCACGTATCTTACCGATCGTGAAATTACTGAAAAGTTAGTAAAAGAGGCCTATACTAGAAGTCTGGAAGACCGAAACATCAGCCATATTTTAATTGCTCTGGGAAAGACTCCAACCGAAGAACAAATTAATAATGCAAGAAATAAGGCAAATAGAATTAGAAAGAACCTGACACCTGAAAATTTTGAGGAGTATGCTAAGAAAGATTCGGATGATGGATACAGCAAGAAAAAAGGTGGTAATCTAGGTTACTTTACATCTCTACAATTACCCTACAATCTCGAGACTGCTGCCTACGAAACGGAGATTGGTCAATTATCAGATGTAGTACAAACTAAATTTGGTTTTCATATTGTAAAGGTCAATGAGGTACGTGAAGCATACGGGCAAATAAAGATCGGACACATTCTTGCTCGTACCAATAAAGATCCTGACCGTGCTAAAGTTCTAATCGATTCATTGTATGAGGAACTGAAAAAAGATCCAAACTTTGAAGAGTTGGCAAAGGTGCACTCTCAAGACAATGGTTCAAAACGTAGAGGAGGTCAGATCGGTTGGATCGGAATCAACACATTTGATGCTGAATTTGAAAATCAGGTGTTTGCACTAGGTAACGACGGAGCCATCTCCAAACCCCTTGAATCATCTGCTGGCTGGCATATCATCAAACGATATCAAGCCGTAAAAAAACCCAAATATATCGATGTTAAATCTGAGATCACCTCTAAGATTAAGAAGAAACCACGATTTGAATTAGTTCAAAATGCGTTGGTATCCGAAATCAAAGAAGAAGGTAACTTTAAAATGATGAACGAAACGGTCGATAGTCTGATCAGCATGCTTGGGGATGAATTCACCACGTATAAATGGCGACCAGATAGTAAACTGACATCAAACAAAGATATTCTTTTCACGATTGGCGATACAAAAGCGTCGATCCGTGAGTTTATCACGATCGCACAACGTTCACATACCGAACGGTTGAATCGCAACAGCAAATCAACTCGAGAAGTGGTCATGACCATCCTTGATAAATTGATCACCCAAAAATGCCTGGCGTATGAAGAAACTCAATTGGAACGTAAATACCCCGAGTTTAAGGCTTTGATGAGGGAGTATGAGGAAGGTATTTTACTTTTTGAGGTAAAGAAACAATTGATATGGGATAAAGCATCCAGTGATGAAGAAGGCCTTTTAGCTTTTTATGAGGAAAATAAGTCGAACTACAAGTGGAAAGAACGAGCCAAAGTTACGTTCTACACACTGAACACAACGGATGAAAAACTGATCAAAAAGATTCAAGCAAAAGCAAAAAAGAAATCGGCTGATGAAGTTCGTTCACTTTTCAATGGTGAGACGGAAGTTATTCAATATACAAGTGGTATTTATGAGCCTGGTAAAAATGCCGAAGTAGATCAATTAAAGTGGAAGAAAGGTTTTATGAGTCCACTGAATGAAAAGAACAACATGACCTATTTCACTAAATTAGAATCCGTGGTCAGTCCAACTGTTAAAAGCTTGGATGAAGCCCGCGGCTATGTAGTGGCAGATTATCAAGATTACCTTGAAAAAGAATTGATCAAAAAACTAAAAGCTAAGTTTAAAGTGAATGTTAATGAAGATATACTTACTTCAATGATCAAGGAATAAATAAAATAGAAGATGCTACACAAAAAAAGCTACTTTAGGGTAGCTTTTTTTATTATTGAAATTTATCTCCAATCTCAAATACAGCGCGTTCTGGAATCCATTTAAAGCTGATCATACTAAACGACACTAAATCTAATTCTGTACAAAAATCCTTAACTGATTCATCATTCTGCGCACATCGTTCGGTAAGATTTTGAGTGTCCATGATAGCCTTTGCATCTTGACCGCTAACCGGTAACTGAAAACCAAATTCAAGATGATGTTGTATCGAACTGTTATCTGAATTATAATCATCCTTAAAAAAATCAGCATAAGAAAGTTGAGGCAATACCTCATTTGTGACATCATTCCAACGACCATTTCGCTGTTTTAGAATGTGTATCTCCCCATGTAAAAACACATCATAATAATTCTTAACCAGGCCCAAATAAACCTCGCCATCTACATCTTCAAAAATGGAGACTTGCATAATGAAAGCACCACCGATCTCTTTATCTCTGATCTCCATGAACCGAGATGCATTATCTATAAAAACTTTAACCTTAGATGCATCTTTCGTCTTTGAAAACCAATGCCCCTTCTCCATAAAAACAGTATGGTGCTTTATATCATCATCGTACGAACTTAGCAACCGATAATAATCAACAACTCGAATCTGACTAATCATTTCTTGAGAAAACATGAGAGTCAAAACTCCAAAAAGGTAACTTTTCAACGACATAATCAATACATTTGTAGTCAAATTACGAAAATAGACCATTCAAGCCAATTGTTTTCTTTTATTTTTAGTATGATTAGGAAGACATCATGAACCAATAAATATGTTATTCGACGAGTTAAAGATCACAAAACAGTATTTGCAAGCCATGGAAGACCTTGGCTTTGAAGCGGCAACACCAATTCAGGTTAAAGCCATTCCAGCTATTCGATCTGGACAACATGTGATCGGAATTGCTCAAACAGGAACAGGTAAAACAGCAGCTTACGTATTACCCATTCTAATGCGTTTGAGCTACCCAACCATCCAACATGCCAGATGTTTGATACTCGTCCCTACCAAAGAATTGGTGATTCAAGTCGTTGAACAGATTCAACAATTAGCTACATACACTGATTTCAGAATCGTAGGTCTGTATGGAGGAGTCGGTCGCAAAGCTCAGACCCAACAGATCAATCAAGGTGTTGATATCATAGTGTCAACCCCGCGTCGCATGCTCGAATTGTATGAATTCGAGCATATTAAACTCAATAAAATTGAGATTTTTGTTGTAGACGAAGCAGATCGAATGATGGACATGGGTTTTTTACCGCAAATAAATACCATCCTAGAAGTTATCCCTACCAAAAAACAAAACCTACTTTTTTCAGCGACCTTTTCACCAAAAGTGGAAGAATTGAGCTGGGATTTTATGGACTTTCCTATTAAAATTGAGATCACACCCGAAGCAACTCCTGTCGAGACCGTTGAGCAACGCCTCTATGTATTACCCAACACATTGACAAAACTTAGACTCCTATTGCATTTCCTTCAGAACCCTGATTGTAGTCGAGTTATTGTATTTACCAAAACTAAAGCACGAGCAAATGAGGTCAATGATTTCATCCAACGTAAGATCGAAGGAAATGTTCAATTGATCCATTCAAACAAAGGCCAAAACACTCGTATTAATGCATTCAAATCCTTTAAAGAAGGAACCATTCGCGTTTTAGTTTCGACCGACGTCATGGCACGTGGCATCGATATTAAGAATGTGAGTCATGTCATTAATTTTGATGTACCCAGTGCCTATGAAGATTATGTACATCGTATCGGACGTACCGGCAGAGCATTCCGAACTGGCTCCGCCTTTACATTTATGACTGAGGCTGATCAATTCCATATCAATCAAATTGAAAAGAAAATTCGTATGGCCATTCCGCGATTTGATATACCAGATGAGGTAGAACTCGCAGAGACACCTTTTGAAGAACATCAACAGATGATGCGTCAGATCGATGAGCTAAAAAAGAAAGAAGATCCAACCTACAAAGGTGCTTTTCATGAAAAAAAGGACTATAAGAAGAAGGTACAGGCGAAAAAAAATAAAAAACGTCCTACATATAGCGGAAAAGGTAAAAGCCAATTCATAAAAAGCCAGCCTAAAAAGAAAAAGACGTCAAAACGTCATCGAAATAAACGAAAGTGATTATTCTAGGTCGATAAACGGATTTCGATCAATAGGCTCATCCAATGATAAAAATGTATCCGTACTCTGTACCCCTTTAATCTGCTGAATCTGATAATTTAGTAATTCGTTCAAATGTTTTGTATCACGACAGATGACAAAAGCTAGGATATTGTACTTCCCCGTTGTATAATGAACATTCACGATCTCAGGAATACTATTCAAGGCCTCCAAAACCGATCTGTAATACATACTCTTTTCAAGATAGATACCTAAAAAAGCTTTGATATCAAGACCAAGCGCCTCTTCTGAAATAGCTATTCGGGTTGATTCAATGATACCTCGCTCACGCATATTCTTCACTCGTAAATGGACCGTTGCTGTTGACACATAGATCATTTTTGAAATATCTGAGTACGTCTTTGTAGCATCCTCTAGTAGAATGCGAAGTATCTTTTTGTCAACATCATCAATTTTTGGCTTCATAGGCAAACATGTGATCGTCTGAATTAAATAAGAATATACTAAGTATCATCGTTAAATAAGCTAAAGTCTCGATTTTTTTTAGCGCAGACACCTCCCATTTCATTATTCAATAAAAGAAGTACACTTTTACTAAAACCAGTCCGCTAATTCATATGTTAATTAATAAAAATACGTATAATAGCATCGAAATACGACATTGACCCTCTCCATTCAATATGACAAATTATAACGTCTCATCAAAAAAAAACAAGTTATCCTATTTTTTTCCATTCATAATAGGGATGTCCATAGCTGCTGGAATTTGGATTGGCTTGGCGATGTCATCCAAGAATAATACAACCTATATTGTCAGTGATAGTGGTTATAATTATCCGTCAAGTCGTATCACTGAAATATTACGTTTGATCGAGGCTAGATATTTGGAAGATGAAGACATCAATGCACTCGAGGAAGAGGCTATTTCATCGGTACTTAAAAAATTAGACCCACATTCAACGTTTATTTCCATCAAAGATATCGAATCAGTCAATGAAAATCTGATCGGTAATTTCGAAGGTATTGGTGTAGAATTTTTTGTATTAGACGATACGGTTTTCATTGTCAATGTGATCGAGGGTGGACCGTCAGACAGGGCCGGATTACAAGATGGCGACAAATTAATATACGTTGATGATAGCTTGATAGCTGGACAAAAAATCAACAATACCGATGTGATCGCAAAATTAAAAGGTCCCTCGGAAAGCACCGTTAGAGTTGGCGTCAAACGTGCACAAATTGATTCACTTTTATCCTTTGATATTATACGTGGGAATATCCCTGTTGTTAGTATTGATGCAGCCTATATGATCGATGAACAAACAGGTCTGATCAAAGTGAATCGTTTTAGCAGTACGACCTACCGAGAATTCATGATGGCACTTGAACAATTAGTGGAACAACACAAATTAAATCACTTAATCATTGACCTTCGAGGAAATCCTGGTGGTTACCTAGATCAGGCTACAAAAATACTATCCCAGTTATTTGACAATAAAGAACTATTGGTCTACACAGAAGGTAAGAAACATAATCGTAAGGATTACAAGTCTGCAGGGTCTATGACCTTTCCTGTTCAAAAGGTAGTGGTACTGATCGATGAAAAATCTGCTTCTGCCTCTGAGATTATGGCAGGTGCTATTCAGGACAATGATAGAGGTCTGGTTATTGGCCGACGGTCATTTGGTAAAGGCTTGGTTCAAGAGCAATATGATCTGAGTGATGGTTCTGCACTTCGATTGACCATAGCAAAATACTATACCCCATCAGGTCGATTCATTCAAAAACCATTTGATGATAAGGGTTCTTATGGCTATGAGGTGAATGAGCGTTTTACGACCGGCGAATTATTTTCTATTGATAGTGTACACCTAGACTCAAGTATAGAATATCAAACCAAGTCAGGTCGAGTAGTTTATGGTGGTGGAGGTATCATGCCCGACATCTTTGTTCCAGTAGAAGCAATTTATAAAAGTCGTTTCTTTGTGGGAGCCTATCGATTTATCCCTAGTTTCATTTATCATTACATTGATCAAAAAGGGGTTACCCTTCGAAAAAAATATGAGACCATACAAGCATTTGAAGCCTACGAGTTGCCTTCCGACATGATCGACCAGTTCTTTGACTACATTCATGAGAAAGGTGTATTGTTAACAAGAGTCGAATTGGATACTTGCAAAAATTATCTACTGAATAGGTTACGCGCTGAAGTTGCTAGGCTCATCCTTGATGACAATGCCTTTTATGATCTACTATACCGTAACGACCCAATGATTCAGCGAGCTACTAAAGAAATCAATAGGTAACAGCTTTGATATGTATATATAGGACCTGTGCAGACAATGTAGTTCATCATCTAACAAGCTTCAAATCATAAAAATAAAAGCGTAATCTTAAAGACTGATCGTCTCCCCAATAGCGGGT
>CAXQBA010000351.1:0-3610 GCA_964221885.1 Luminiphilus sp.
CTAGTTGCCATATGTATGTTAGAAGTGATCATGAACTTCCAGAAATGTCCGAAGATGAAGAGGATATGTTGGATCAAGCCTTTTTTGTTGAAGACAATAGTCGGTTGGGTTGCCAGATAAAACTCCATGAAGGGCTAGAGGGCTTGCAAATCACGTTGGCTCCTGTTAGTGAATAACAGAGAAATTATATGTAACTTTTTTGTATTGTCTCGTTATACGACTGAAACAAGAATATTCATCAAAATAAAAATCATATGAAAAAGATACTATTCATAAGTATTGTCGCTTTTCTATTAGGGAATGTTGTAAATGCTCAAAAAGTCACTTGGACGGATGACCGAATTGATTGTATGTATACAGGAATTGCCAATATTGTCCCGTTATCCTTTGAGGGAGTAGACGAAAAAGACGTTGTTATGGATGTGAATGATGGAACCATTGAAATTGATGAAAATGGTCGATATGTATGGCGAATAACAGGAGTGGGACAAAAAGGTCTTTTAATTTGTAAATATCAATCAAAAGAAATCGCGCGGTTTGAGTTGCCGAGAAAGAAAATTGGCGATCCAAGTATTCAAACAATTCCAACGAATGCGAAAGCAAGTCGGTTAATAGGTGTTAGATTAGCTGGGGAAAACATGCCACATTATTTGCAGTGCAGTATTTATCGATACGAAATTAAGGTCGTTACGAACGGAGAGGTTGAAGTCTTTGAAAATAAAGGTTCGATGTTAACGACCTCGAATCGAGCTAAGTTGATAAGAGTTTCGGATTCGTCTGAGGTTCATATCATTAATTTAAAAGCTCGTTGTCCTGGTGATGTAGCTAGCCGTCGAATGAGGGCAATTCAGATACAATAAATTTTTCTAAAAAGCAGCTGGGATAAAACCTTTATTCGTCTATCTTTGTTTCGATTTTTGATTATATATTGATTTTTTAACAAACGAAACAACATGGCCATTCCATTAACAGCCGGCGATAAAGCACCTGATTTTGCGGGTGTAGACCAAAACGGGAAATCTATTCAATTATCCGATTTTTCAGGTAAGAAATTGATACTATATTTCTATCCAAAGGACGATACTCCAGGTTGTACAAAGGAAGCCTGTAATTTTAGAGACAATCATACATTTTGGTTAAACAAAGGGTTTGAAGTAGTTGGGGTAAGTCCTGATTCAGAAGCGTCACAACAGAAATTCATTAATAAATATGATCTACCTTTTTCGTTGATCGCGGATCAAGACAAATCGGTCATGACAGCATATCAAACATTTGGCGAGAAGAATATGTATGGCAAGATTGTCATGGGTGTGCTCCGCACAACCTATGTTATTGATGAAGAAGGGACAATTATTTCTGTCATTAAGCGTCCAAAAACTGCTGAACATACAGAACAGATCACTAAATTATTGGAAAAAGAGGGAAAGTTGAACTGATATGAAAGCATCCTATGTGTCAATGCTAAAGGAAAATATTGGTGTTGAAATGAAAGGTAAGATCCAGGGGTTTGGCTCTTGGTTGAATGGCAAAGTGATTGAGATAAGTGATGAGGGAGATATTGTTATGCAGTTCACTGTTCGAGAGGAGATGTTGAACCCAATGGGGAATATACATGGCGGCGCTATTTCAGCAATTATTGATGAGATATTAGGATTCCAGCTTTTTTTACAAAGCGAAGAAAATGCAGCTTATGTATCCATGACCATGAATATTGATTTTCTAAAGGGCGCAACTGCAGGAGATACAATCAAAGCGATTCCGAAGGTGAATCGGATTGGTCGAAAAACGGCACATGTTTCATGTCAGTTGTTTGTTGGAGAAAAAATTATGGCCTTAGGTAGTTCCAACTTCATGAGAGTTATTTAATTATCTGACACATCAGGGAGGTTGTAGATCTTATGTAGAAATGTGATGGATGATGTTCCCTCGGTATTCTCAATAGTTCGTATCAAGCCATACCCCTCAGCATATACCTCGGTTTTTTGTTTTTTTTGATTCCAAAAACCTCCTTTTTCTTTGTCTTCAATATCATAGAATTCTTCGGTCTTAAAATAAGCTGTACGTACTGTTTTACCAAATAAAGATTCCGTACTGAAGTGTGAAAATTTTCTGTCGCGGACCATTTTAACTTGTAGGAACTCTGGTGGAATTTTAAAATTGCATTCGAATCGAAACACTAGATTGCTGTCAGTTGGTATATCGAATGGAAAGACAACGGCTTGTTTGATTTGATTCGGGTATTTGATATAGTCTTGTTGTGTGGAGTCATAACTTATGAAGTCATACGATTTGGTAATAATACCATTTGAAACGACTTGTTCAGTGATCGCCATGTCTGGAATGTAGTTGCCGTCAATACGTTCCCAGTCAATAAGCTGTTCTTGGCCATCTGTCTTTTTGCTGATATGCCAAAAATGAGAAAAAGCTGTATCACTTCCATTTGTACGGTGAAATTCATAAGCTTTTGGTGTCGCCAGAGAATCAATCGATATATAAAAAGAAGACAGATTAGCGGGTTTGGGATCGGTACATGACGGTAGAGTGATATACAGACAAAAAAGACTGAAAAGAGTATATTTCATAATAAAAATTCGATTTAAAATAGTGGGATCAAAGGGATATTGATGTAAAGTTTTGTCAATCTGTCATATAGACATTGTTTGGAATGAAATGTGCTGATTAATTAATATATTTACGGGCCTTAATCAGAAATAAAATCTATTAAATATAACAACTATGTTTAGTTTTCTCAAAAAGATATTCGGAGCAAAATACGATCGCGATGTTAAAAATATTATGCCAAAAGTAGATGCGATCAATGAATATTTTGAGACGTACAGTTCACTTTCACATGATGAGCTGCGTAATAAAACCTTTGAATTCAGAGATCGGATTGCTGAGTATTTACAAGAGCTTGATGCTGATTATGCTGAAGTGAAGGATCAGATCGAACAAACAGTCGATGTTGATAAAAAGCAGTCTTTATTCAATACATTGGATGAGATTAAAGAGCAGCGGTATGAATCTTTGCGAGAAATTCTCGATGATATTTTACCTGAGGCGTATGCTGTAGTTAAAGAAACAGCGCGTCGATTTAGAGAGAATGATCAGATTGTTGTTACCGCAACAGATTTTGATAGAAAATTAGCCGCAAATAATAAAGGAGAAGGAAATTTCATCAAGATTGATGGTGAACAGGCAATCTGGAAGAACTCTTGGATGGCTGCAGGTGCAGAAGTATCATGGGCGATGGTTCATTATGACGTTCAGATGATCGGTGGAGCAGTACTCCACGATGGAAAGATTGCTGAGATGGCTACCGGTGAAGGTAAGACATTAGTCTCCACGTTACCAGCTTATTTGAATGGTCTGACAGGTGAAGGAGTACATATTGTCACGGTAAATGATTACCTCGCTAAACGTGATGCCGAATGGATGGGGCCGTTGCACAACTTTCTATTTCTAACTGTAGATTGCATCGATAAATATCAACCGCATTCTGAGGGTAGAAAAAAAGCCTACAGAGCAGACATCACCTATGGAACCAATAATGAATTTGGCTTCGATTATTTGAGAGACAATATGGCGCATAAGCCAGACCAAGTCGTTC
>CAXQBA010000352.1:0-4221 GCA_964221885.1 Luminiphilus sp.
TAAATATTTAATTTTTTCTAAGATGTTTCAAAAACGATACAAATATAAAGCATAATTCCAATTAACAAGAATTCTGAGCGATTTTGTTGTAGTTTGTTAACGTTATGTTATTATGTAATAGTATTAACCCATAAATATTTCTTTCAATTCATGTCCAAAATATACTTCGCTTCTGATTTTCACCTTGGATCTTCATTCATGGATCCGCTTAGCACAAGGGAACGAACGATCATTCAATGGTTGGATGAAATCAAAATAGATGCAAGTGAAATTTATCTGGTCGGAGATATTTTTGATTTTTGGTTTGAGTATAAAAATACCATCCCAAAAGGTCATACACGATTCCTAGGTAAAATAGCTGAATTGACCGACCTAGGCATTAAAATCCATTTCTTTGTTGGAAATCATGATCTTTGGATGAACGATTATTTGACTGTTGAATTAGGCGTTCAGATTCATAAAGAACCACTAGTTGTAACACATGGGAATGGTCATTTTTTCATAACTCATGGAGATGGAAAAGGTCCTGAGGATAAAAAATATAAATTCCTGAAACGAATTTTTGAAAATCGGTTCTGTCAATGGCTTTTCCGTTGGTTACATCCGGATATTGGTATATGGATTGCAAACAAGGCCTCTCGTTCAAGCCGATTAGCGAATCCAGAAACCTCTCAATTTTTAGGAAAAGATAAAGAGTGGCTTTTATTATATGCCGTTCGAAAATCTGAACAACATCCTGCTATTGACTTTTTTATATTTGGCCACAGACACTACCCCTTGAGTATACTTTTACCTAACAAGCGTTCACGTTATATTAATTTAGGTGACTGGATGCAATATTTCACCTATGGTGTATGGGATGGCACTCATTTTGAACTGCATTCATATAATAATACCATTGACCCTAAAAATCATACATATGATTCGTTATATTCTTAATCTGATCGTCTTCGTCCTTTCCACGATAAATGTTCAAGGTCAAGCTCCCATTATTCTGGAAAAATTAACGACAATCGAAGGTGCATTCTCCATCATGGAGATTGATAAAATAGGGAACCTTTTCTTAGTTGATCAACATCACAGATTAACCAAAAGAGATAAAATGGGGAAAACTATATATACATTCAGTGAAAACAGATTAGGTCCAATTCGAACCCTTGATGTCTCAAATCCACTTCAAATACTCGTTTTTTTTGATGATTATGCACATTTGCTCGTATTAGACCGTACACTAAGCGACATACGAAGACAGGACCTGAACGACTTAATGATCCAACAGATCCGATCGGTAGGCATTGCTACGGATAATAATATTTGGATCTATGATAGTGATGCATTTATGCTGAAGAAACTCGATCCACAAAATAATCTAGTGCAAGAGAGTCTGGATCTAAGTTTATTGATTGAACAAGAAATCGTACCAAACAAGATTCTTGAATTGAACAATACTATTTATGTACTTAATCAATCCATCGGTATTCTATTCTTTGACAATTTTGCCAACTTCAGCTATAAATTAGATATACCGAACCTGAAGTATTTCCAGATCATCAATGAAGCGATTTATTATTTATCAGATAATCAACTGCATCAATACCATCTTCCTTCGGCCTCAACCCACACCATAGACCTGGTACATTCAACTGAACAAGTAAAACAAATTAGTATCGGACAAGGGTACTTTTATATACTACATCCTACTGGTGTGGATATCTACCAAATAAAAAAATAAAGTAGTAGAATAATTTGGAGATATAATCTTTATATAACTATATTTGTTGCGCTTCAAGCAAAAAGGCTGGTTTCGTAGCTCAGCTGGTAGAGCATCGGACTGAAAATCCGTGTGTCGGCGGTTCGAGTCCGCCCGAAACCACACCACATACAGAGCGAGTATCCATTTTGGATGCTCGCTTTTTTTATTCTTTGAGAATCAATTTAGACATTCGATCATTTCCGATTCGTACCTCTATACAGTAGAGCCCTTTTGCTAATTGACTCAGATCAAGAACTGAATCAGTTCCAAAATTCAATTCTTCATAAACAACCCGCCCCATCAGGTCTGAGATTTGCACTGAAAATGACTGGTGATTCGAGGTATTTTGAATATAAAGTGAGGATACTACTGGATTCGGATACACATTGATCACATCCGTTAAGGTTAACGTAGTAGAGAGAGGAAAACACGTTAAGGTGTCTACTTGCAATAGATCTGTGTTCAGATTACCTGTAAAAACACGATCAGCCATCTCACTAATCGATGCCAAATAAATGGGAATTGTTGGAACTTGTTCTGGAACAAAGGTATTTCGTATAGAAAAATGATCATGAGCTTGATTAGCCAAATTGTCTGGTAAGCCCATAAACGATCCAGCATAATGAGATAAATAAGATAGATCAGGGTTTATGCGACATAAACTAATACCAGCTAGCCGAAGTGACTCGTACTGAAAAAGAATATGTGGATAATCAATTGCTTTTTGTACATGATCGTCTTCTGTTTGTAGCGTCATAAACATCAGATCTGTATGATAAACTTGAAAGGAGTCCATATGAAATGCACCATTTCGAATTCGCCAAAAAGCATCCACCTCAGATAAAGTCGGTATATACAATGGTTTATTGATAGGTATCAAACCAGATGCATAAGCCTCCTCCATAATATGCAAAGACCAATATGCTCTAGATTGTACCGGTCCATTCATTAATATATATGGTGTTAACTCATAATCTGTTCCGCCATCAAATATATTGTTCTGATTGATATCAAAATAAAGCGAACCAGTCCACCCAACAACTGAATTAGGTGTTGCCCGAGCCGAATCGTACCTTAATAATGAATAATTGAATTGCCCCGTATTTGGGTTGTATGCTGGATTTACTGTTGGATTCGTTTGCCCCCCACCTCCACAGTCAACAGTAGGCATACCCAATCCGACAGGTGATTCCCAATTGATCAACCAAGAAATTTTTTCAGTCTCCATTGGATAGGTAGCTAACGTAACCAAGCACAAATTTCCGCCATTTGAACTACCAAGCATACCAACATTTTGAAAATCAAGTGGAACAGGAGAAAGATCTGTGATTGATAGTCCATTCTTATCAAGTCGATCGCCTACCGAAAATTCAATTACGTCTTTTAATGATAGTACACTCAATGGACCACGTGTATCATAAAAGCCTCCACTTTGGTTCGGTGGAAAACCAGTACCGGGCATATTAAAAGATATCTCTATAAAACCCTCTGCCGTGTATACACTTGAAGACAAATCAATGCCTCTTCCTTCAAAACCTCCAGGCACTGATATGACGATTGGAGAACCACAAGAATCATATCGAGAATCAGATGGATAATCAATTCGAACAGCGATACCTGTTGTATCTGCTGAACTTGATGGTATAAACGTATATACTGTTCCCTGACTTCTGGATACTAAGGAACTCAATACAAATAGAAAAAGAATATATGTTTTAAAGGATTTAATCACAGTGCATTTTTTTCAATTGATAATTCTCCTCTGTTTCTCCTTCTAAAGCAATAACCTTTGTCACACAATCACAAGCATTTTTCCGAGCCTCATCAAAATCATATCGATCACTTAGTTCCTCTGATAAATATACTTGGATCTTATTCTTCAACAAGAACACCACTTCCTTGACAGATAGCTCCAAAGCTAATAACGCATCAAAATCAGCCAGTGCAGATTCATACTTTTCCATATCAAAATAAGCAGCAGCTCTAAATTGGTAGGCCCTTTCTATACCTTTTGCACTTTTAGGATGTAATTCTATAACCTTTGTGAAATCGCTAATTGCTTTTGTGAGGTCGTCGATCTTCATGAAAGATCGACCACGAACATAAAAACAATCCGAACAATGTGCATCCTTATCGATCAATTCACTTAAAACATCTATAGCCTTATCAAATTCATCATGAAGAAAAAGTGTTTTTGCCTCCACTAACTGGTCATCAAATGTGTGACTCTCCATTTCATGCTCAACACCCTCCCACTGAATCAACAACTCATCGCCATTTTCACATAGTGGTTCGCCTTGCTCATTTCCATCGGCCTGTGATACAGTTTTATACGCATCGATCTCTATTTTAAGATCTTTCTCGGTTCCACCAGCTACACGACCTTCAGCAAGCAAATAGGTGCCACTTAATCGGCCAAGTTGGAAGACACGTTGAATCGTGACTTTCTCTCCTTTTTCTGGTACATG
>CAXQBA010000353.1:0-7076 GCA_964221885.1 Luminiphilus sp.
GTAAAAAGGATCTTTTTTGAAGAAAGATGAACTACGTGTGATGGGTCTGTTTACAAACAGTACACGATTATTCTTTGATAATTCCAAAGCAATATTTTTACAGTTGAATCCAATTCTGATATCCCAGGATTGCAATCCAAATACAACAATATTCTTATTTTTCATACGGTTTAGGTTGGTTACCCTAACTATGTTCTATTACCGTACCCTTTTTTTAAATAACTGATTATCAGTTATATGTGATAATATTGTATACTTGTTTTATTTACTAAGTGGAATGCTTTCCATAAAATGGAAATTTAGATATCTATTCTTTTCTGTATGGGTTAAGATGCCATACAAAACCTTGAAGCCATGCTTTAAGAAGTTTGGGATCTTTAAAGTATGTGACGATTGCTTTTGGTAATAGGACTAACAAAGCATATAAGAAATTCAGACAAATATAAAAACTGGAAAAATGCTTTTTGGCAAAGTGTAATCGATTTCTGGACATATAATAAATCTTGAGTGGACTTTCCTTACCAACAGAAATAGATTCTAAATGGATAATCTCAGAATTGCCAAAATAAATGATATCAAAACCATGGTTTCTAATTCGTTGACACCAATCGAGTTCCTCATAATAAAGGAAGTATGATTCATCCATTAAGCCGACTAGTTCAATCACATGTCTCGGGACAAACATGGCTGCTCCATGACCAAAAAAAGTAGTTGAAATATTTTTAAATTGATCACACATTGATTCACCCTTACCAGCTGTTTTGGTACGTAAGGTTATTGGATGCATAGCTGATGTTCCAGCATACTGAACGATATCTTTTCCTTCTTCATACATGATTCTTGGGCTCAATAAACCAATCTTAGTGTGAGTATTAAAATAGTCAAGAATGGGCTCAAAAAAATTCGATTGTATTCGTGTATCAGGATTGACAAAAAAAAGCAATTCTTTTGTGGCGTACTGATAGCCTAAATTATTACCACCAGCAAAACCAAGATTGGTTTTACTCGTTTGACAGATCACATTAGGGTATCTTTCTGCGATATCATTTATTTGATCACTGGGTGATCCGTTGTCAACAACTATGATTTCCAGATCAGTATATCCGGCCTGTTCAATGGACCCCAAAAGAGCCATGATTTCATGAGATGCATTGTAATTAACAATGATCAAACTGATATCATCTAACCTTAGTTTTTGATTATTCATTCTATTGTCTCATGTTATTTACATATTCATCAGCCTCTTGATCGTTATTCCAATAGGTATTAATGATCCATAAAAAAGCAATAAAAACGCCTAATACTACAACGGTTGGAAACTCATATACTACGGGGTTGCCATAATTAGCAACTAATATCCCAAGTATACTGGACGTTATGGCAAGTACATAGGGTAAATTTTCTTTTTTTCCGTAAAAATAGGCTTTGAAAATACTATGGAATACGATAATCAGATACAGGGCAAGAAAAAGGACCAGACCTACGATACCAGTTTCTGCTTTAATTTGGACATAACCACTATCAGTAGCTTCTACGACACACTTATCACCTAAGAATCGCATACCCCAGTAACCTGATGTTCCAATTCCCCAACCAAAGGTATGCTTTTTCAAATAATCAGCATGCTTCGCTTGATCTTGCATTCGTACTTGAAAACTTGCGTCAGTAACATCAAAGGCAGTTCGTAAACGTCGGATAGTATAGTTACCTTGAAGATGGTTAGTAAATAAGAGGAACCAAATTGCAAATAACAATCCAAGGGTTCCTAGTAAAGATACTTTCAAATTTTTACTGAGGAATATATAAGCACCTAATCCAATAATCGGAACAGAGATTGCACCTCTTGTTCCAGATAATGCCATTCCATACAAACAAATTAATGTTGTGATTGCATAGAGTACACGTAATTTGATCGATTTTCTAGTGAGTCCGTATATGAATGATACAACGGCAGCATAACCCTGAACAACACCAGCTTGACCCGCATTTTCGTAAATAGAGAATACGCGTAGTTGTCCCCATAGCATATGACGTAGAATTCGAGGTGCTAAATGGATCTTATCAGCAAAGGACATATAGTTTTTTTGGTAGTATCCATAGACAGCTGATATGACACCCATGATAATAATGAAGTTGAAAAAGAGTATGAGATCTTTCTTCTGATTAAACATCAGAATGGTGCAGATGAACGTACCTAGCAAATAGACTATATAGGGTCTTAGTGCATAAAAATAGGGATCTAAAGAAAGGGCGTTAGGATTCAAGTATTGTAATCCGATATAAATTACCCAAACTAGTATCATGAAAAAATACGGATTGAGTAAAAGCTGTGTGTTTTCTTTGTTTTTATTAGTAATGAAGATATACGCTACATTTAACACAAGAATGATATCAACGGCCAGTCCCCACTGTATATGAAATCCAAAATATGCAAAGGCATAACGAGCGAACATACTCCAAACAAATGAGTAGAAAATAGCTGATAAAAAGATCAATTTTGGATTTCGAACAGAGAATGTCATCCAGACACTCATAGATACGCTAATGAAAAATACACTAATCCCTATCTTGTAGTTTTGAATGATTAGGCTAGAGATAAAATAGGAAAGACCGATCATCAATACGATGAAAAAGGGGGTATACATCAACTGAATACTTCCACTTCGGCTATATGTATTCGTTAATTTAGACATGTTTTAACGTAGCGGATAGAGTAAAAGATCCTTGACGCGGCCGAATATTCCCTTGGCTTTAGGAATATTACCAATAATCTCGATCACAAAATCTTTGTGCATGGCATTCAATAATACAAAAGGTGTACAGGCATACTCTGAGATAGCTTGAAAGGTTTTTGTATCTGCATCGGTCCATTTTCGTCGTGAATCGATTACGATCAGCAGAATATCATGCTCAGTTAATTCATCAAACGAGCAAATAAAACTATTTAGCGGAGGACATTCTATAAAATGAATACCGGCTTTATTTTCTGATTTAGTAATCTTAAAATCTTTCATGCTCGTGACCTGATGCACTGAGGATGGAATATCTTGTTGTTGAACAAATGCATGAATTTTTTCTGTACAGTAGCTTTTACCCTCTTGTTCGAACATACTGGTGATGAATATCTTCTTAGACGGTCTATCATCAAATTTGATCAGGTTGAATAACTTATTCAAAGATTTATCATAAACATCTTGATGATAATTCCTATTGAAAAATCGGCGTATATAGGTAAAACCACCCACTACTTCAAAATCTGTCTTACGTTTGAGTCGTAGAGGTTGTCGGATGGATGTGTCAATGATCTCTAAGAATAAGAGCAAACTGATTAAAAGTCCGAATCCAACGACCATACTGATCAGAATTAGTCTTTTACGAGTTGATGGGTCTGCAGCTAGTGGAAATTGAGCCTCTTCAAGTACCCGGATCTTATTATTTAACTTGATTCCCTCTAATTTCATACGTGCTTGATTCAATGCTCCTGATGTCTGTAGATATTTCTTTTCTACAAAACCAACATCTCGAGTCATCTTTTGAATCAGGGAACCTATGGGTGCCATCTGATCGTAGATCTGATTAAAATATTGCTCATAATCACCAAATACTTTCAGGTTAGCCTTACTCTTATTTAGTTCAATAGAGTTATCGAACCACACTTGTAACAATTCTTTGGCCTTTATTCCAGACGTAGAGAAGTTAATACTAAGAATCTTATCAAGGTCTCTTTCAAGTTCTTTTCTGAGATTGAAGATCTTTACTGATAAAATATTCAGACTGTCTATTGAACTTAGATCATCATTAGCATTGACATTTGCGTATTGAGAGATCAGATTTTCAAGTGTATTTCTTTTCTCAACGATCGAGCTATTTTTATTGATCACATTTAAGTACACATCTAAACGATCGGTTGAATATTTTTTGAGTGTTCTTGCCGATTCGATCTCTCCGAGTTGCGTATACTTACGGTCGATCATTTTTTGTTTATAACCAGCAATTTCACGGGATTGCCACTCATAGTTGATGATGTCATTCTCAATTTTAAAAGAGAGTAATTCTTCCTCTTTATTACGAAGTTCGTTACTTACTGTTCGCAGCTCACTTTCGTAGAATTCGACTAATTTTCTAGACTCTCTCATCTTGATCTCTTTCATGCTTCGGATGAATTCTTGAGCAAAGAATCGAAGAGTGTTCGAACAAACACCTGGATCGGAATTCGTGTACTCGAAACGCATGATATCAGAGGTCCTGTATTGATTATATTCTACTTTTTCTAATTGAATGATGTTGTAAACAACTCCAGCTCGATGAGGTGAGTATATCAGATTGAAAATAGGATTGAATTGGTCTGATTTAAAATGCGCTGTTACATTTTCAAGTGTCTTATTAAAGTTGTTTTTAACGGTAAGTTCTTGACGCAAGCTGTCATTAATATTATCATAAAGTTTTAACAGATTTTTCTTGCTGCATATTCTGTTATCAATACTGTCTATATCTTGGAGTAAGTGCTGTGCAATAAGCTTCAAGCCAACAAATTCCATGAACTGATTCGTAGACATGATGGAAAACATATCATCAAAAACTGATTGAGATGTCCTTCCTCTTCGGATGGTTTCTGTTAAACTTAGATCAACACCTGATAGAATTCCAGTAAGTACATCAGTCTTGGATGAATAGGTCTTTACTTCATCTTTTGTGTAGTAAAAGGTGAGTGTACCAACCAAGATTGGAAATATAAATAGGAAAAGCAGATTATTTCGTATTATTTGAAATAAGCGTAGTGGTGTCATGCTAATATTGGATTAATCCAATGGTATTTTTTAGGTTGAATAATTGTTGTGACAGTTGAATGTAAATAACTTCAATACGATTTTGAAAAGATAGTAATTGTTGCTTTTCAATCAAAAAGTCTTTGTATTCTATATCTCCATGATTAAACTGTTGTGTTGTGACTTTCATTTTTGAGGCCTCCGATTCAACATTCAATAACAGAAATTCAAATTCTTTTGCATTAATTTTTATCTCATAGTACATGCGAGAGACATTTTCGATCAATAATCGCTTAATATCTTTTCGAGATTCGAGTATGATCTGTCGATCTAATTTGTCACTGACGGATTTTATCCGTGCTCGCTTTACACGAGATAATGCAATATTATAATTGAGTGAGATACTGAAGTTAGGAGAGGCTTGTGGTGAAGAGATCAATATGCTGCTGTTATTGAAATCAAGGAAATTATTGCCATAGCCAGTACTGGCGACTAAGTTAAAATAATCTAGCCAATCTGTTTTATTGTTTCTGATTTCTGCATCATTGAGTCGTGCTTCCAAGCTATTTTGTCGCAAATTTGGATCATAATCCAATGCAATCGAAATACAGGAATCGAGCGAGGGAAGATCAGCAATTTCAGTGAGTATAGAGTCGTAATTTGCTAGATTAAATTTTTGGGCAGCAATGTTGTATACCGAAGAAAGAAAAAGGAAACAAAGAATCACACATTTTCTTTTTGTATAAAAACACCCAATGTTTGTATGATTAGTTTTAAATCCAACCAAAATGAAAAGTTTTTAGCATATTCGTTATCTAATTCTCTACGTTCAGCATCTGACATCTCTTTTTTACCTCGTTTACGTACTTGCCATAAGCCAGTTAGACCTGATGGGCCAGCAAAACGAGCAGAAGACTGATCTGTAGTTAATTGTTCAGCTTCATACAATGGAAGCGGTCTATTACCAACTACGGACATGTCTCCTTTCAGAATGTTGATGAGCTGAGGTAGTTCATCCAGACTTGTTGTACGTAAGAATCGACCAAAGGATGTGATTCTGGGATCATTTTTTAATTTTGTGAAAGCAGGCTTATTGTTTCTGTGAATCAAGGTGTAATTTTTCTCGCAAACTATCTGATTATCAATGGCTAATTTAGCACAGTTTTCAGATGTACATTCATCACAGTGAAATGTTAAAGCTCGAGAATCTTTATTCTCTTGATACTGATTCAACTCTTTGCTGAGAGAATCTAGCTCCTTATCAGCTCCTACTTTCATAGTTCTGAACTTATAAAAGTCGAAAATATGATACCCCGTACCCACTCTTTTAGAGGTGTATAAGATAGGCCCCTTAGATGTTAGTTTAAGGAGAACTACCACAGAAAGCATGATAGGTGATAAGATCAATAGGGCTACTGAAGACGCCAATATGTCGAATGTCCTTTTCCAAACTGGAATCTTGAAAGAGAGCGATTGATTGATCGACTCAACTTCTTCTTCAAAATGTCTATCGAACGATCGAATCATTGAATCCAATCGGTGTTGCTGACTAGGTTCATCCATATTCGTGAAAACTTCAGCAAAATTAAAATGGAATGCTTTATCTACTAACTGCTCATTGAGTTTATCATTGTGACACAACAGGGTAAGTTTTATGGAACCTGAAGTTTCAAACTCTTTTATGTAATTTGAAAAAATGAAGGGATCCATTCCGTTAACATCATTTTCAATGATTATTAGGGCCGAAATTGAATCGTCTTTTGAATTCAATAAGTTGATAGCACTGAGTGGTGTGGTTACATGGTAGAAGTCCGTTGAAGAAGGTATCTGACTATAGAAAGATGATACATCCTTTTGATTGTCTCCGATGTAGAGGACAATAAAATCATTCTGATTCATGGTTGGTTGGTTTAGAGTAATATGGGTTGTATAAAATCTTGTGCTAAGCAGATTTTAATAATCTGGATACGCGTATCTGCAGCTCTGTTGGATTAAATGGTTTAATGATAAAATCATCGGCACCTAACTTTAAACATTTGATACGATCATCACTCTTGTCGAGTCCAGATAACATGACCATCGGAACATTTCTGAAAAAGTGAGAACCTTTTACATTCTGGATCAATTCAAATCCATCCATTTTAGGCATTATAACATCTGAGATAATCAATCCTGGAATATTTCCACTATTCATCCACTGTAATGCATCTACACCATTTTCCATACAGATGACCTCAAAGTCAGATGAAAATAAATTCCTTAAAAGAGCTTTCATAAAATCATTGTCTTCAATGATAAGTACTGTTTTTT
>CAXQBA010000354.1:0-3657 GCA_964221885.1 Luminiphilus sp.
ACTCTTTCCCTACACGACGCTCTTCCGATCTATTCTGTAAAAAACTATCCCGAACCAAAGAAGGTAGAGCGGTGATCGGAATACAAGTTGCTTGTGGTGTTTACGGTGAATGGCATTATTGGGGTTTTCTTAACAATGAACCTGATGTAGGTATCCCGATGACCTCATATTTCAGACAATGGAGTAAAGAAAAATATACAACAACTAATTCCCTATCTAAAGCTTGGAAGGATCCTAATGTCACATTCTCGAATATCCAAGTACCTAATATGGATGAAAGAGAAAGCCATTTTGGCGTTTTCAGAGACCCAACTACAGAAAGAAAAACGATCGACTACTTCAAAGCTCAACACGAATTAACAGCAGATCGAATCATTCATTTCTCTAGATTGATCAAAGATCATTGGCCAAGACCTATCATAACGGGCACCTTCTATGGTTATTTTTTCTCTGTTTTTGGACGTGAGGTGGTAGGTGGTCACTTAGCACTTGAAAAAATACTCCAATCACCGCATATTGATTATATCTCAGCTCCCCAATGCTATGGACCCAAATCCAGGAAAAATGGTGAGGTATACCGTTCTCGAGGTTTAGTCCGTTCTTGTCAATTAAATGGTAAACTCTGGTTAGATGAAATGGATTTTGAGCCAAATCTACATTATCCTTTCTATAAACATCAAGACATCTACTTATCACTTGGAAGAGCGTCGACACGTCGAAATATGATTTATTCTCTGCTTAAAGGAATGGGACTATGGTTCTATGAATTTGGGATCACAGGTAAAGAAGATGACGATTTTCAGTTAAAATATGTCCCATCAAGTGGATATTGGGATCATCCAGATATCATGTCAGATATTTCAGCTATCAAAACTATTTTTGATAAAAGAATTCAAGAAAAAAAGCCTTATAAGAGCAATGCTGATGTACTGTTTGTATTTGACACAG
Source organism: Luminiphilus sp. (assembly GCA_964221885.1). Taxonomy (GTDB): domain Bacteria; phylum Bacteroidota; class Bacteroidia; order Chitinophagales; family Saprospiraceae; genus Aureispira. The sequence continues at coordinate 949 of CAXQBA010000354.1, forward strand.
AAAGTAGTCTATATACAGCTAGCTTATTAAATAAAAACCCATTGACCGTCTTATCTGTTGATTGGTCCACCTTAGCTGCTTTCCGATCAGGCATTTTATACGATGCCATTCATTTGAGTGATCTGCAGAAGGTAAACCTTGACCAATACAAAACCGTCATTTTTGGGAATTGCTACCTTTTATCCGATGATGAAATTGCATTTATAAAAACTAATGTTGCTACAAAGGGGCGAGATATCGTCTGGCTTACAGCGCCAGGATTTACGGGTGCCGATGGTATTCAACTTGATAGAATTCAAAAGATCACTGGGTTCTCTATTGATACCACACGATTGAATGATACGATTCGAGTTGAACTTTCGCCCCAGACACACTCCTATTTTAAAGATGCAGATACCTATTCCGCTTTTTCCCATAAAAAGGGCATCTGGCCTGTTTTCTATATCAATGATAGCAGTGCTGTTACATTTGGAACATTTAAAGAAAATAACTTACCCGCATATGCGATGAAAGAATTCAAGGAACATAGGGCTTGGTATATTGCCATACCTGCCAAAGAGGAACAAACCAATATATTGCGTTACATCTTATCCGAAAGTAATGCACATCAATATATCAATGACCCGAAAGCTGTTGTGTATGGTGGATGGGATCTTCTTTTTTACTATAATGCGTTCAGAAAAAAAGGAGAAAAAAGAAATATCACGCTTAAAAACGGAAAAGAAATCATCATTGAATCTCCAGGAAGAGGCTGTGGTATTTTGATGGATGCGACCACCGGAGAGATCCTTCTAGAAGGTGCCTAAACTTAATAGTATTTAACTTTTACTACTACTTCTTTTGTAACATTTCCTAGAGCAAATTTAAAATCCTTGAACCTGGGTGGTAGTATTCCTGTGTGGAAATAATCTGAAAAACCAAAACCTTCGTTGGGAAGAATAAAACCATAATCACACTTTCCATTCACATTTTCATCATCTAATAACGTCACTCCATAAACACCTTCGGGTAGTTTAACATCAAACGAAAGGTTACCATTTTTCATTCCTTGTTTACTAACCTTTCGCTCATAATATGGATTCCTGTCACCAAAAGTTGCCTGATCTTTGTAAATACCGATAGCCAAATTCCCTTTACTACTTCGTATACCAGTAACATGGACTTTAATGATCGTCTCTTGTGATAAGATAGACGTTGATAAAACGAACGAAATAACAACAATGAAAAATCTAAATATCAACATAAATAGAACCTAATGAAATATACGTCAAGCCGCTGACATGCCAGTTTTCTCCTCAATTTTCTTGAGAATATCACTTTTATTAACAAAACAACCGGCGGGAAGGTTGGCTACTTTACCATCTGTTTTTTCAATGCGTAATGAATGCATCAATGAAACCAATAAACCTCCATTACTGTTCCGAATGATGCTTTTCACATCGGACCATGGAACCGTCTTAGTCCCGAGCCACCAAAACTCTAATTTCTCCTCATCAATTTTGACATAGGCTTTGAATGCTAACATTAAAATGGGAATACCCATTAGAAAAATAGGAATAGCGACAATCCCTAATAGTATAAAAAAGACTTTAAACCCTGAGTTGATACCATATTCCTGAAACATATTATACCGATTAAATTAAAAAAAGGGATTCTTATCTTTATCTGGAATTTCAAAGGGCTGATCTGGATTTTTCTCAAAAGGCCTCTGACCAAAACTACTATTATCAAGTGCTTTTTTCTTTCTTGATTGAAGTAGCTCCTCCATCTTTTTAAGCTTTTGATCTAATTGTTCTTTTTTCAAATCACGTTCAAAACTCGTTAATGAACCGCTTTCATATTGTTTATCAAGTTTCTGATGTATTTTACTTTTCTGGTTGTTCAGGATGGAGAGGTCACCTTCAGCAACTTGCCCTAAAGTCTTAGCAATATCCATATTCTTTCCTCTAAGTAATAAGAACATAACAATCAATATAAATGGAGAGAAAAATGTACCAAGAATAAATGCAAACAATAGTAATCGAACCAAATTTTTTGACTCGCTCACCTTATCCTTCATAAAAAAATAAGTAACTGCTGCTACAATTGCTCCACCGATCAGACTACTGACAGAAAACATAATTAATAAAATTAAATCAACCTCTTCGTAAACACCTTTTTGAAATATTGACTATTTTAAGGTAAATAGCAAATAATACGTTCGTTAACTCCCTATAATTTAATAAAAATGCAGATCAAAGCCCACTCTGTTGATGATTATCTCTCGAAAATACCCACTGATCGCTATGAACCAATGACAAAACTACGAGGTATTATCAATGAAAATCTCCCAAATGGATTCACTGAACAGCTCATTTATGGAATGCCAGGATGGGTGGTCCCCCACTCTATCTATCCTGCTGGATATCATGTGACACCTGAACTTCCACTACCCTTCTTGAATATTGCCTCTCAAAAAAACTTTATTGCCTTCTATCATATGGGGATTTATGCCATTCCTGAATTACTTGATTGGTTTGTAAAAGAGTATCCTAATCACTGCAAACGAAAGCTCGATATGGGTAAAAGTTGTATTCGTTTTAAAAAAATGGATGATATTCCATATTCATTAATCGAAGAACTTGTAAAAAAGGTACATGTTCAAGATTGGATCGACGTGTATGAAACCAACGTTATGAATCACCGCAAAAAAAAATAAATCTACACTGC
>CAXQBA010000355.1:0-5275 GCA_964221885.1 Luminiphilus sp.
TTTACAAGCAGAAGACGGCATACGAGATTGTCTCTTGTGACTGGAGTTCAGACGTGTGCTCTTCCGATCTGAATATCTTTACAACAAGCACAGCTGGCATTGTTGGAACGTTTCTAAATTACAGGGAAATGAAAGTGAAGTTTTCTTTGGTTAAGTCACTCCTTATATGTATATAAATAACTAAACCGAACATAAATATAGAATATTATTTTAAAATATGAGCGTATTGCTTAAAATAAATTTTATTGTTTCTTATTTTTTTATCTTGGCGATCTACGCACAAGATGTCATTTCATTACCGGAAGAATCATCAAAAAATATAGGTCCTACATCGTTTTTATTTAAGGATTCTCGCCAAAATGAGATCATTTTAAAGACTAAAGACGGATGGCTTAGGCAATCGGATGATACGGTTACCCTTCGATGGAATGAAGAACCATTTTTTTATTTACAGACGGATGTAGATCAGATCGAATTGACTCAGGCATGGAATTATACTCTTGGTGGTGCGAATGCATTAGGTGATACCATTTCCTTAGCTGTCATAGATGCCTCCTTTTATGTACCTCATGAAGACCTTTACCAAAATATATGGACCAATCCATCTGAAATACCGAATGATTCGATCGATAATGACCAAAATGGTTACATCGATGACGTTGTTGGTCTTCAGTTGATTAATGAGAATGACGACCACGATCAGGGTGCTATATCAAATCATGGGACCTCTGTGTTAGGAATAATAGGTGCCATAGGAAGTAATCAGATTGGCGTTTCGGGAATGTGTCAATCCTGTAAGCTCATGTTACTAAGTGCTCGAAATGATCAACAGATCACACAGTTGTCTACCATAATAAAGGGCTTTCAATATATTATAGATATGAAAAAGACCTACATCCAGTCCAATGGTCAGAGCGGTGCTTTTGTAACAGCTGTGAATTGTTCTTGGGGTATTGATTATGCATTTGCTAAAGACCATCCGATCTGGTGTGCTCTGTTGGATAGTCTGGGAGCGAATGGTATCCTGACAGTAGGAGCAGTAACTAACAATGAAGTGGATATCGATATGGTTGGAGATATGCCAAGTCAGTGTCCTTCCGACTTTCTGATCACAGTACAAGAAAGTGATGAAAAAAGTCAATTGAAAACAGGTACAGGATATGGTGAAAAGCATGTTGATCTGTCAGCTCCAGCAGCAGCCTACACAACACGCTGGGCTGATAAATACGGAGTTTTTGGAGGCACATCAGGTGCTGCACCTCATGTTACAGGTGCTATTGGTTTATTGAGTAGTCTTGAGATTCCAGCTTGGAACTATTATCAGAAAGAGCATCCAGCGGAAGCTGCCAAGTTTCTAAAGTCAATAATACTATCGAGCGTTGATAAAAATTCTACATATGATGGGAAATCAGTTTCTGGTGGGGAGTTGAATATTGGACGAGCTATGGATCGGTTGTATTCTTTTTTTACACCAGTGGCTGAAAATGGAATTTTGCAGGTTTTCCCTCAACCAGCCGATCAAATCTTACGTATTCAATTATCCTCTGTTCAATCAAATGAGGTTCAATTAACGTTTTATGACCTATTAGGTCGCCCTTCACTTTTTGCTACAAGTCAGATTGTATTTGCTGGACAACCCTACATAGAAGTTGATATATCTAGTTTAGCTGCTGGACTTTATACATTGAGTATAGAACTAGGTACTCAAAAATTTTCGCAAAAGGTCATGATTAATAACTAAAGATTGGTTTAGTAAAAGAATAGTTTTATATTTGACCCACCGAAAGCCCCTGTGGCGGAATTGGTAGACGCGCTGGATTCAAAATCCAGTTCCGGCAACGGAGTGGGGGTTCGATTCCCCCCGGGGGCACACTTCGGTTTTTTCCACACACTACACTTCATCTTCCTTTATATCATTTAATGAAGCATCCTCTTTTCTAGTATCATGATGCTTTGAATTCGTCTTGTGATCTGTTCGTTTTTTATCATCCTCGCTTAGGGATGCAAACACAATTTTAAAAACATGTTTTTCGATTTGTGGACGTTTGTTTTTAATGATATAGTAAATCAAAGCTATAAGTAAAATACTTACTAAAGCAAAAGAGAAAAGATAACTGGCTTCAGGCACCCAAAAGGACAAGATCCATCCAAGTGAAAAAGCAATGGTAAAAGAAGTGAAGACCAAGCCAACGATCAAGATAGACCAAACCGTGATCATTCCAGCCAATGAAGCTAATCCCTTGGAGAGGTCTCTAGCTATAATATGTTTGTAATCATCGAATCGTTCATCGACATATTCAGTGATCCCGTCTTGTAGTTTTTCGAGCCAAATGGGTTTTCTATTTGAGCTGAACATATTTCAATATTTTTATTCTGTTTTTTCTCAATATAGACAAATAAAAAAAAAGCCCAATAAATTGTACATTAATGAGTTGCTTTGTAGCTTTACAGCGCAAAATCCTAATCATTTAATTGTAAGAATATGGCAACACGAAAAATTAGAATGAGAGAAGCCCTAAAAGAGGCTATGACTGAAGAGATGCGCAGAGATGAAAATGTATTCCTTATGGGCGAAGAAGTTGCCGAATATAACGGTGCGTACAAAGTGAGCCAGGGGATGTTGGAGGAGTTTGGAGCTAAACGCATCATTGATACACCGATTGCTGAATTAGGTTTTGCAGCCATTGGCGTAGGAGCCGCTATGGGAGGTTTGCGTCCGATAGTCGAATTCATGACATGGAATTTTGCAGTATTAGCCTTTGATCAAATTGTCAATCATGCGGCAAAAGTACATTCAATGTCAGCCGGTCAATTTTCATGTCCTATCGTTTTTAGAGGTGGTACTGGCTCTGCAGGCCAGCTAGGTCAACAACATTCACAAACTTTTGAATCATGGATGGCCAATGTTCCTGGTCTCAAGGTTGTTTCCATTTCCAACCCTTATGATGCAAAGGGGCTTTTAAAATCCGCAATTCGCGATGAGGATCCAGTTTGTTTTATGGAATCTGAAATGATGTACTCTGATATGGGTGAAGTGCCTGAGGAAGAATATCTGATTCCAATTGGTAAGGCAGATATCAAACGTGAAGGTACGGATGTAACTATAGTATCTTTCAATAAGATGATGAAATTAGCTCTTCAAACAGCTGATGAATTGGCCAAAGAAGGTATATCTGCTGAAGTGATCGATCTTAGAACAATTCGCCCATTAGATGAAGCATGCATTATTAATTCGGTGAAAAAAACCAATAGATTGATTGTTATTGATGAATCTTGGCCATTTGCGAGTGTCTCATCTGAGATCGCATATCGAGTTCAGCGACATGCTTTTGATTACTTGGATGCACCTGTTGTTCGCTTAAATGGTGCTGATGTGAGTATGTGTTATGCGCCTACTTTAGTTGATGCATATCTCCCTGATGTTCACAAAACGATTCAGGCAGTCAAATCAGTAATGTACCGTTAATCTTTTAGTCGATTTAATAGAGTTCCAGTCTTCATCAGAAGACATCATAAAACTCTTTATTTACGGGGACGTTCAAGAATGATAATGACCCAGGCTTAACTCGTAAGAAGAAGCCCCAAGTTTGACGTTCAGGCTGCCAAGATAGACCCATTTGCCAGCAATGAAGATCTCTAGAGAAGGTAAAGTCTGGATAGGTAACCCGATTATTTTTAAAATCATATCCGATTCGACCTACTCGTATATTCCATCCTTTGGAGAGATTGATGGTGCCACTGAACGATAATTGGTGAGCTGTTACTTGAACTGAATCAATTCCATCAACGAACGATCTTGAAATAACAAAGTTATAACCAACACTTACATTATTCAGGAGTTCAAATCCTTTATTATAATTGTCTTTTTCATTCTTTTTTAGAAAAATGGATCGAATATCCTTTGAATTGAAGGAGGTTGAGGCATTAAATGAAACATTAGTGAAACGTAGAAGTTCCCCGGTTTCTGCGAAAGCAAACGTATTTAACCTTGTATTATTTTCACGGTTGGCTGTGTAAGGATCGAAAGTAGCTGTGACCCGAACATTAATTTTTTTGAACAGGGTGGTATATGTATTTAAACTGATCGGTGATAGATGAAGCGAGTCTGCCATGATATTATAATTACCACTAATGGTAAAATTAGGTATCAAACTCACTTTTTTGAAAGCACCTTTAGTCAGTGTATCAGAACGGCTTTTCTTTATTTTTGCATCAAACCGAGCATTCAACGAAAAGGTCAGTAAGCCAGTTTGTCCTGAAGGCGGTATAAAAGCAAAGTGATTGTATTGACGTAATTGATCTGGATATCTAGAGTCGTATTGAACAGAGTCATAGTAGTAATCATAACTACTTTCATAGTCGGGGCGCCAGGTAAAACCCACATTGGGTGAAAAGATCGCTCGAATTTGATGTAGTCCAAGTATATTGAAGGTCCCAGTAGCGAATATCTGGGTATTCATATTGATACTCGCACTAAATTGATGTGTCGTGAAAAGACCATAATCTCTACTCGTATTAACAGAACCAAAAGTTAATGTATCAATACCATTGGTGTCAATAGTTGGAGTAGGATCAAAGGTTTGAATATTTTTATAGAAAAACCAACGTTGCGTATAATTTATGTTTGGCTGGATATTGATCACATCAAATAGCTTGAAAGACATGTTGAGTCTTGGGCTGTGTGTAATGTCATAATTCATGTTATCGATAGCATCCCTGAAACCATCTGGAGTAAACAGACTCGTATCAGAACTAACGATCGTATTCCTACCACTCATATTGTAACTGAACCCGATCCGTTCGTACCAACGTTGCTTTCCCACTTTATTCTTCCTTTTGAAGGGAAAGATCTGATTCATATTCAATGAAAGTGTTGGTACATTTAGGGTCATGACTCGAGTTTGCGTATTCTGACTGTGAGAAACTCGCGCACTTAATGAAAAGGGGGTTCCAAGAAAACGTTTGGTGTATCCGATACTTGAGTTGAATGTAGCTTGTAAAACAGCGTCTGCTTCATTAAATGTATTTTGAAAATAATCAGAAGTACCAAAATTCACAGAGGCTGTAAAACTTTGGCTTGGATGAGCTTTTGGAGACTGAGCATGGGACCATGAGAGATTAAAACTCTGTTGAAGGCTATAATCTGGTGTATTAGGCTCGTCATTAACAATTCTTGTATAACCTAAAGAAATCGTTCCATTGGATTTGTATCGCCACTTATAATTTGAGTTGGCATAGTCACGAGATCGGAAGAGCGTCGTGTAGGGAAAGAGTG
>CAXQBA010000356.1:0-6171 GCA_964221885.1 Luminiphilus sp.
TTGAACCTAATTCTACAGGTAAGCCATGAATGACAAAGCTATTTTTACCAAATTCCTCTATTTCAATACCTAGATTATTTAACAATGGAATAATTTCTTGCAATAATATGGCATCGGGTTCCGGCATCTCAAGTGTTGCAGGAAAGAGTAGTTTTTGTGTGTCTGAGCGACGTTCTTTTATTTGTCGTATGTATCGCTCGAACAAGATACGTTGATGCGCTTGATGTTGGTCGATCAACATGAACCCAGATTTAATCTGGCTAACTATAAATTGATTATGCAGCTGAAATAATTTGTTAGAGGAGGTTTTCTGGGGTGAGTTATCTGTATTTGAAAATGAAATACCACTCTTAAATGTTTGTGTATCCTCCTCACTATTCTCAGGAGTGGGTTGATATTATAAAGATGGATCTGACTGAAGGTCAGGACGGTATAGTTCTTCCCAGTTAGAGATATTATTCTGCTGGGATTCGGTTCGTTCCGGTTTACTGTATCCAGAATTAAGTTTAGACTTAAATGTGAAGCTTTCATCGGTTTGGCCGTGATCGATCTGCTGTGTGAAACTGTGTTCAACATCAAAGTCGATACTTGGTGTAATGTTATGTTGTGCCAATGAATGTCTTACAGCAACCTTTAAATAGTTGTAAACCAGTTTTTCATCCTCAAATTTGATCTCTTGCTTCGTTGGATGAACGTTGATATCTATATTTTTAGGATCAATGTAAAGATAGATCGCATAAAAGGGATATGTTTTTTCTGGAATCAATTGCTCAAATGCTTTGGATATGGCATGATTCAGATAACCACTTTTGATAAAACGATCATTGACAAAAAAGAATTGATGTCCTCTTGTTTTTCTGGCAGCATCTGGTGTTCCAATGTATCCACCTATTCTTAATGCATCGGTAGACTCATCAACTGGGATCAATGATGCATTCATCTTCTTACCAAACAACGATATGATCCTCTTTTTTGTGTTTCCAGCTTGTAAATTATAGATGCATTCCTCGTTATTATAAAAGGTGAAAGCAATATCTGGGTGAGCTAATGCAACGTGAATGAATTCATCGGTAATATGTTTCAATTCAACAGGATTACTCTTCAAGAAATTACGACGTGCTGGTATATTGAAAAAGAGGTTTTTTACTGAGATGGAACTTCCTTGAATGGTTTGACAAGGTTCATCCAATTCGATCACAGAAGCTTCTATTTTAATTCGCGTTCCAAGCTCATCCGTCTTTTGTTTTGTTTTTAACTCAACTTGAGAAACTGCTGCAATGGATGAAAGAGCTTCACCTCTGAATCCTTTGGTCGATACGGCAAATAGATCTTTGGCATGGCTGATTTTGGATGTGGCATGACGTTCGAAACATAGTTTTGCATCGTTTTGAGACATGCCCACACCATCATCGATGACATGAACGAGCGTTTTACCTGCGTCCTTGATGATCAGTCTTACAGAACTAGCACCAGCATCGATTGCATTTTCAAGTAATTCCTTGACAACAGAAGCAGGTCGTTGAACTACTTCACCAGCGGCTATTTGATTTGCTATATTCTCAGGTAATAATTTGATCAGGTCACTCATCCTATCTCTATGTTCGTTGCTTTGTACAAAAATAACGAAAACTGTGTATTATTTCAATATCTCATATGTTTCCTTCGTTTCAGGAAATACGCTGTCCATGAAAGAGGGAATCCAATAGAGTAGTCCAAGGTAAGTCAATACGAGGAGTGAGACCAAAATAATAGCAAGGCGAAAAGTAGAGGAGGATCTAAAACTATTTGAGCCACGTGTGGATGATCTCATTTCATCAAAACGGAACCTTAAACGATCTTTTGATCCCTCCGAAGAATTATTTATTTGATTTCTACGTGCTTCTCTTCGCTCCTTATCAGGGTCGTAAAATCTTGGACGATAACCAAATTCTCTTTTAGAGCCTTGTTTGTTGAAAAAACTGAACATTAAATGATCGGATTAATACTGTGAAGGATATAGATGAATATGAGGATAAGTATAAACATTGTGGCAGCTATCAGATATGCAGAAAGTTGAAACCTTTTTGGTGGTTCCAATGAATCCGATGAATGGGGTATTTTCTTTTTTTGTTTGGATACGAGTGTTGGAATATCTCGGTCAATTTGAGAATATGAGGGATCTTTAAATTCGCTATTTTTTATCTGAATATGCTTTTCCTGAGTCTCCTCAGAACTATGTTGGCTAGCCATTATGGTGAACGTGAAAAATGCCAATTCCTTCTGATCTTCAGGAACACGTACAGACCTAGTATCAAAAGCATTCACAGGACCAATGGAGCTTAAATGTACTTCATCGGCATTCTGAATATTCCAACTAAGTGTAAAAAGATCGGTCGGTTTTCCTATGTTTTTGGAAGAAATGAATTGATGGATACGTAATGGAAAGTTAGACGAGGTACTACTTATGGCATTATACTTTTCCCATTTAATGTCATATCTGTAGCGTTTATGTTCATCACTCAGTGTTTGATATGCCTCAGAAATATTTCGGAAGTATAATGTATAAAATTCATCCTTTTGTCGATCAGTTTGGTTGAATTTCAGTGATAATTTTCGATAGGCAAGCTGAATGTCTTTCAAGTCAGCCTCTTTATCGACACCTAATATGTAATAGAAGTCTTTCACGTATCTAATATAATAATTACTAGTGATTCTCTTAAGAATCTAGTTGCTGTAGCTTGACTAGCTGAGCATAGGTTTTACATTTAGCTAATAGCGCATCATGCGTTCCAATATCTTCTATCTTGCCATGATTAAGAACAATGATCGTATCGCAATATTGAATCGTTGATAATCGATGAGCAATCACAATCATTGTTTTGTCTTTCATAGCTAACAAAGATTGTTGAATCATTGATTCTGAATGAGAGTCTAATGATGAGGTAGCTTCATCCATAACCAGTATAGGACTTTTACGGATCATAGCTCTAGCAATGGTAATTCGTTGTTTTTGTCCGCCACTCAAGGTCATACCATCGTCACCAACTATGGAATCAAGCGCTTCTTTCTTTAATTGAATTAGTTCACTTAGATCAGCCGAATCGATACTTTGAGCTAGTGTTTCATCACTCAATGAAGAATCACCAAGAGTGATATTATCACGAATGCTGGCATTAAAAAGCGTGTTTTTTTGAGGAATAAAGTTGAATAGTTGACGATACGATGCAAGGTCAATTTGCTGTATATTTTTTCCATCGAGGTATATTTCTCCTTCACCAGGATTGTAAAATCGTAATAAAAGAGACAATAGGCTTGATTTACCAGCACCTGATGGGCCAACAATAGCTACTTTTTGCCCTTTTTTGATTTCAAAGTTTATTTGATCTAATGTGGCATTTTCATTATTGTAAGCAAAAGAAACCTGCTTAAATGAAATGCTGGTATTAAAATGAAGTGCTGGAGCTGATGTTGAATGGAGTTCTATCTCGGAAGGTTCATCTAATATGAATTGAATTCGTTCTATAGCAGCTGACCCTTTTTGAATAGAGAAATAGGCATTCGAAAAAGATTTAGCTGGATCGATTACGTTGTAGAACATGGTGATAAATAATACAAATGTTGAGGCTGAGAAATGTCCATCAAAGACCAGATTGCCACCATATAATAATAAGACTACGACTACTGAAATACCAAGAAACTCTGTAAGCGGGGAGGATAGATCCTTTCGCTGCATGATCCGTCTCATTTGATCTGCATAGGATCGATTTGTTTTGTCAAAATTTGAAAGTGAAAAACGGTACGCATTGAATGCTTTAATCACCATCAGATTAGCTAGACTTTGTTCGATATTAGAGATGACTTTACCCAATGAATCTTGAGCCTTTTTTGACGATGCCTTCAGTGTACGAGCTATACCACCAATTATTATGGCGACAAAACCGATTAAAATAAATGTAAATAGTGTAAGGCTTGGGCTAATATACATCATGACAGCAAGCGAGCCAATGATTGATATAGGAGATCGTACAGCAGTTTCAATGGATTGTAGCACAGACCACTGAATTTCAGCAATATCACTTGATGCTCGTGAAATGATGTCCCCCTTATTTTGTTCAGTAAACCAGGAAATGGGGAGTCGTAATAATTTTGAAAATACAGTATGACGGAGGTTTTTTTCTATCCCAAATCGAACGGGAGCTAAAACATAAAGGGAGAGATACCTAAATAGGTTTTTTAGAAAAAAATTTGACAGAATGATTAATGACACTAGGATTAGACCTTCTTTTTTTCCTCCTGCAATTATTTCCGCATTGATCATATTGTAAAATGTAGCCTGAATGGAATCAATGATTGATTTGGATGATACCACATCGAATACGAATTGATCATCACTAAATAGAATATCTAGAAATGGTTTAAGGGTTATGAATGCCAATATCGCAAACAATGCTGTTAGGACATTGAAAATAATATTCAATGCGGTTAATAATTTGTAGTCCTTTAACAGCTTCAATATGTTTAAAAAATGTCCCAAATCAGAAACCAGCTATTCCTTTTGATTCTAAAATATCAAATACCTCATCTAAGTCATCAAAGGATTTGACACCGACTTTTTCCTCCATGCTACCTCTAAAACAAATACCAAGCTCCTCATTAGAAGGATCAAAATTAGTTGCCACCTCAGGTGAAACAGGAAAGTCAAGCCAGATATTCTTTAGGTTATTTGTTGAATGTAAAACGTTTAGTATATCAAGAAACGTATTCCACTCAGATTTTGTAGTATGTAAAATAAGGTGATAAGGAAACGTGAATGGAGATATTTGGTTTAATAAGGAATTCAATGAGTCTTTTTCATCTACTTGACACTGAATAAATAATGGATGAGATAAGGGTTGATCGATTTGTTCAAATGGATAGAATTGGTCAACACAAATATAATCTAAACCTAATTGTTGATTCAATTCAACGATTTGATCCCAAGAAAAATTCATTGAATATTCTCCAACATAATTCGGTCCTGATAACCAATTTTTTATTTCAGTGATGTCAGCATGAGAAATAGGTGTGTGTTGACCGATTGCTGGAACTTCGAAGCTCATAAAGTCTACATTCCAAGCAGCGAAATAACGAGCATCTGTTAAATTTTCAATTTTTCTTGCGAATAGTTGCATCCCTTTTTTTGGGTAAATATAACTAAATAAAGCAAAGATGAGGATGTTGATCTTCTGAGCTTGTCAACAAAATATAAAAGGGCTTATGAGGCGAGCATTTGATGTTTTCTCATACATTGATTCAATAGATAGATCAATTTTTGCTGATCTAATGGTTTCGAAAGATAATCGACCATTCCGATCGATTTAGCTTTTTCGATATCTTCTTTAAGTGTATTTGCCGAAAAAGCAATAATAGTTGGTTTTACACGACTGTTTTTATAGTGTTCTTTGATTATGATACTAGATTCGAATCCGTTTTGAATCGGCATCTGAATATCCATCAAAATGAGTTGGAAGGCTATTTTAATAGCTAATTCGACACCTTCTCTACCTCCAGCTGCTGTTGAAACATCAAAACCCATTTCAAGTAAAAGTCTCTCCGTCATTCGTAGATTCAACCGATCATCATCGACTACTAATATTCTGAAGCCATCAGGAATCTTATCAAGGGTTACCTCGTCATTAATATTCACTTTGGACTTATTGAACGAAATAAGTGGCAATTCAACAACAATGGTTGTTCCAGAATTTGATGTATCTTTTATATAAATATCACCATCCATGGCTGTGACCAAATTTTTACAAATGGATAGACCTAGACCAGTACCACCGTATAAACGGCTGATTGAAAAGTCAACTTGTTGGAACGGATCAAAAAGTTGGTCAATTTTATCAGGAGGTATTCCAATACCGGTATCACTAATCTCAATGTACAGTCGTTGTTTGTCGTTGAAGGAAACTAAAATATGACCCTGCTCAGTGAATTTGATTGCATTATTAACAAGGTTTGTCAATATTTGACCGATTTTAACTTGATCTCCGATCCATATTTTATTCTCTACGGCTTTTTCAATAACAAACTCAAGACTTAATCCTTTAGATTTAACTGAGCTAGAAAATAGCTGTTGCAACTCTAAGGTAATATCATGAATAGAAAACTCTTCACTGACCAATTCGACAACTCCTGATTCGATCTTTG
>CAXQBA010000357.1:0-5514 GCA_964221885.1 Luminiphilus sp.
CGATCTGAAGGAAAATACTATCTACCAGGTGTTCGAGCTGAAGCCATGTATGATCGATCTATTCAGGCCCAACAAAAAGGAAAATGGGTTAACATTGTGAAAGAATCAGAGAGTTGATCATTCATTAAATACCACATTGATCATGTTGGGTTTATTACTTCGATGCCTCTTTTTATTTGCTTTGTGTTTATGTATGAACTGTCAGAGGTCAGGATCCAGTGAATACAACTGGTCATTTGAACCTTTTAAGGAATCAGACACAACCATTTTACTGGTTGAAGGTTCTACTATTCACTCTAAAATGTTTGACGCTACCTATATTTATGCTTTAGATGATTTCAAACAACGATTCGATCACTTATTCGATCAAGTTGTGTACTACACAAAGATCGATAGTATGTTTTATTTCTGTATTTTCAAGGGAGACACGTTGAATACCGTAGTAGATACGGAGTTGGGTATATTTGAATTGGAAGATGATGGACAATTGGGACTGGTTGATCAAAATGGTATTGAGGTCATCCCAATTGACCATCATAAAATCTATAATTTCGGTTCAATTCTGCCCAATTATTTTACCACACAATCGAATAAGGGATATCAGTTTTATGACATAGAGGGGCATCCACTTCTACCTTCACCACATCCAAGTATCACATGGGATGACTCAGTCAACCACCAAATAATTTGCAAAGATCAAAAAGAAACCTACATCATTTCATATCTAGACACCCTTGGTGATACGAGCTTTGTGAATCAATCAACCATTCCATGGTATAAAACGGATAGATCCGGAATATCATTTATCATGAATATTCCACCATTCGATCAAATACCATATCAAGATTACTCGTGGGTTAGTGACTCATCTGTACATGTACTTAACAAAGAGGTGATCTTTTCTTATCATTCATCTAATACGATTGTTCATCTGTTATGGTATGAAGTAACACAATCATGGTCCATTTCACAAGATACTCTTCGATTTATAACATTGGTTTCAATGGACAAAACCAATTGCCTTCGATCAAGTTCTATAAAACTTAATGTTTTAATGGATTCTATGTGTCTATCCTATTTACAATGTCAAGCAATACAACCAACACTACTTCAAATTCGTGGATGTTTTGTGAATAATATGCCCTATCCCTCATTGATTGATGCCGAATGGTTATCGAACTATACATACTTTAGAATTGAGGATGAAGGAACCGTGTATCAAGTTGATGAAGATGGTTTCTTTGACTTTAGTGCACTAGTCAAGATCGACAGTACATTTATCCATGGAATTTTCAATCCAAATGATCCGATTCGGGTGATGAATAATGAGATGATGGATTTACTAAGAAATGAACTCCTAGCCCGTTCAGGGTTTATTTTCAACCAACCCTACTGGGATACACTTTTTAAGAAAACAGATTGGTATATACCATCGGACGTTAACAAACTTAATACGATCGAGCAATATAATATTCAATGGCTTTTGAACTATGCTGAATCAAAAAAGTAAGTCTTATTTATTCATATACTATAATAAACCACGAAATTTCTCTCCCTGATGTATCGTAATCGATCACTTTGACCTTTCTATTTTTTTCAAAATACGTTAGACGATACGGAAACCTCAAAGAGTCAGATATAACCCCCACCTCATGATGTATCAAAACACTATGACGATCATATTTCCATTGTTCATAAACTGAATTATCGGAAGAGTCCTTCGACATTCGCACTTTTTCAATTACAGAATCTTGATCACTCAAACGAATATCAATTTCATAGCGATCAAGAATAGAACCTGATCTATCCGAAGATATTATCTGTGACGAAGTAAGGTTTTCTTTATATATGATAGTGTCCTTTCGCCATAATTTATCTGATGTTTTAGGATCAGATATATCATATAAATGAAACGTTTGAGCTGATACTACTTTCTCATCTTCATATGTAAAAAGATAGTAAACACATGAATGGTGATCCCCTAGAGGATCCATACAATGCTTCACGGTTCTGAGAAACCCATCCAATGAATAAGAATATACCATGAATCGATTTGTATTCTCTGATTGTACAAAATAGCGTAATTTATTATCTGAAGTATAATAATATTCTGACGTCCGATCATCCTTCTTATTAGTAAGACTTACCCTTGGATAGTCCGAACGATCAAAAATCAGATCAAAAATAGTGTCCTTATGCTCAGTGAACATTCGATCTTGATAGATCATTCCATCATTAAAAAATTGTTCCTGAAAAAGGAAACATGATGAATCTTGATCACAACGGTAGATCTTTTTTACAGTACAATCACACCGAAGATGCGCTTCATCTGTATGCATATGAGACCACAAATCTAACGCAGGTTGTGTATCTGCAAAAATTACAAACAGAAAAAATAAATAGAACGATCCACATATCTTGTAGATCATAAGCTGATTATTTTAAGGTATGACATGGATCAACGCTTACCAAAAGCCTCAACCAGCCCTCGTCCTTTAAACGTTGGAATCGATCGATAATTAAAAACGATTTTTTTGATGATACGATTTTTCCCAGGAAGGTCGAAAACTGGGGATTCAGTACCTTTTGCTATTGAACGACGTACTCTGATGTTGGTACTTTCTCCATTTCCATAAACCACTCGAACATTTTTCATGTAGATCGGTGCTTTTCTGACGATAAATTTAAGTCGCTTGAACGTTCCTTTCATTACGGTAACATTAATTTCATCACGATCCATGGAAAAATTAACGGCACGTTCACCTAGTTTAACCCATTGAGCAGAAATAGTAGCATTGAATGAAAGAGCAAAAAGAAGAAATAAACTTAGGAAGATTGATTTTTTCATTGAAAACAAATTTAATCCATTATATGTAATTCAAATTAATAAACAATTTTCATACCCAACTTAAATTTTACCACTAATTGATGATCCCTGGCAAATAAATTACCATAGATAGATGGTCAGATTCATTGAAAATACTATTTTTGGCATTGAATTCTTTCATCCAGAAAAAACGAATACTATGAAATACGATCTTATTGTTGTCGGCAGTGGTCCTGGTGGATATGTAGCCGCGATCAGAGCATCACAATTAGGACTTAAAACAGCAGTTGTTGAGCGTGAATCTCTCGGTGGTATCTGCTTGAACTGGGGATGTATCCCAACCAAAGCTTTATTAAAATCTGCTCAAGTTTTTGATTACATCAATCATGCGGAAGATTATGGAATCAAAGCAGCTGAGGCCCAAGTTGATTTTACAGCTGTTGTTAAACGTAGCCGAGGTGTTGCAGATAAGATGAGTAAAGGAGTTCAGTTTTTAATGAAAAAGAATAAGATCGATATACTCATGGGGAATGGTTGCCTGAAAAAGAATAAAACCGTTGAGGTGACTGATTCGAAAGGAAAAGTTACTGCCCACACAGCAGAACATATTATTTTAGCGACTGGTGGTAGAGCTCGTGAGTTACCCTCTATTCAGATGGACGGTAAAAAAGTGATCGGATACCGAGAAGCAATGACCTTACCAGAGATGCCAAAGAAAATGATCGTAGTAGGGTCAGGTGCTATTGGTGTTGAGTTTGCTTATTTTTATAATGCCATGGGAACAGAAGTGACCATCGTTGAATACCTTGACGAAATACTTCCAAGAGAAGACAAGGATGTCTCCAAGGAAATGAAAAAGATTTTCAAGAAATCAGGTATCAAGATCATGACAGGATCAGCGGTTCAATCCGTTAAAACAGCAGCTAATGGTTGTTCTGTCTTGGTGAAAAACAACAAGACATCGAAAGAGGAATCCTTAGACTGTGATGTTGTTTTGTCAGCGGTAGGTGTTAGTCCAAACACCTCAAATATCGGCCTTGAAGAGGTTGGTGTAAAAATGAACCAACACGGTTTGATCGAAGTTGATGAATACTACAATACATCTGTAAAAGGAATCTATGCCATTGGTGATATTCTACCCACCCAGGCACTTGCACACGTTGCTTCTGCTGAAGGAATTATTTGCGTAGAGAAAATTGCTGGACATCATCCACAACCGATCGATTACAATAATATTCCAGGATGTACTTATTGTTATCCTGAGGTTGCATCTGTAGGGTATACAGAACAGCAAGCCAAAGATGCTGGATACGAACTTCGAGTTGGAAAATTTCCTTTTTCTGCCTCAGGAAAAGCCAGTGCTGCTGGTGCTAATCAAGGTTTTGTAAAAGTGATCTTTGATAAAAAATATGGTGAGTTTCTAGGTGCTCACATGGTTGGAGCTAATGTTACAGAAATGATTGCTGAAGTTGTTGCAGCGAGAAACCTTGAAACAACTGGTCATGAAATCATTAAATCCGTGCATCCGCATCCAACAATGTCTGAGGCTGTTATGGAGGCAGCAGCAGCGGCCTACGATGATGTCATTCATCTCTAATTATTTTATGGTGTAAATTCTTGATGAGCATATTTATTGTATATTGTACAATAAATATGCTCAGATCATCTTCTAATGGACTCAAAAACTATACTTTTTGTTTTTTCGATCATAAGTATTTCTATTGCTTTTCTTTTCCTGTTCTACAATACGTACTCCAAGAAAAAAAATAAATTTTTAAGTGCGTTTGCCCTCAGCAAAATATTGGCTGGAGCAGGTGTATATTGTTTAAGTCAACGGTACCAGTTATCAGATTACCTTTCATTGAATGTAGGTGGAGCCCTATTAACCATAGGATATGCACTTGAATTATTTTGTGTAAGTTCGTATGATAATGTTACATCTAGAAAGGCAAGTTTATTCTTTTTCATTGTATCATTATTCACCGCAACATTTTTACTAATCGGTATTAATTTTCCGTACCACATACTTTGCGTTCCTTTTTATGTATCGAATGGTTCAATTATGTTATTTGGTGCCTGGGTTATATTCAACAAGGAAATCAAGACACCCTTTGTTAAACTTGTCAACCTTGTTTTTGCCTTATATGCACTACCCTTTTTCTTAGCGGCTATTGGTGCTATTTATTTAGGAAACGAATATGAAGTCATCTCAAATTCTAACCAATTCGAATCCCTGATCGAATTGGTTGAAATCATCCATTTGGTTGTTGGAACCATTGGATATATTTTAATACTAAA
Source organism: Luminiphilus sp. (assembly GCA_964221885.1). Classification (GTDB taxonomy): domain Bacteria; phylum Bacteroidota; class Bacteroidia; order Chitinophagales; family Saprospiraceae; genus Aureispira. The sequence continues at coordinate 5,126 of CAXQBA010000357.1, forward strand.
AGAGATTGATGAGTTGGAGATTCAAAACCAAAATCTGATCATTCAGGAGGACCTAAAGCTCCTTGAGGAAATGAATTACAAAAAAGATACGTTGTTTTCCATAATTTCTCATGATCTTAGAAATCCAATGGGTGCTATGCTAAATTTAGGACAATTGTTACAACAATCACATGAGAGCATATCGATTGAGCAACGAGATGAAATGATTAGCATTATCACCCAAGCTGCCAAAGAGACATTCAATCTCTTAGATAATTTACTCCAGTGGTCCCGAACAGAAACTGGCAATCTTGACATTGATCCTGAACAAATTACTCTCCAACCCTTGATACATAATATAATACGGTTACATCAGCAGTTGATCGATGAGAAAAAAATAAATATAGATG
>CAXQBA010000358.1:0-6839 GCA_964221885.1 Luminiphilus sp.
GCTCTTCCGATCTAACAGGACCGGCACTTCTACGTAGTCTAAATGAATTGTGTAGGATGAAAAGTTTTGACTGTTCCTAGGCAGGTTAGCCGCCCCCTTCTGAGAAAACAAAATCTCGGTACACAACTCCATCTTTTCACCAAAATTCACACCACCTCGTGCTCCACCATTGAAGCCGACTTTTGTGTATCCCCATGCAGCATCACCATCAATCTGAGATATATTTACGCCTGCCAACACATATGCTGTGAATCGAGCGGTTTCATCATCCTGAACTTGAGAATAGGAAATGTGAACGACTGCGAAATGAATAATCAGTGAAAAAAAGAATGTTTTCATTACCTTTATTTTTTCAATTAAGATGTATGAACATACGATATACTACAAAGAATCTGAACCAACTTGAGCAAATTTTAACAACGTTAGGGTATAAAATATTGTATGAGAAAGGTCATTTTGAAGCAGGCTATTGCTTGGTTAATGATCAAAACATGATCGTTATCAATAAGTTTTTTAAAAAAGAAGCCCGCTTTGAATGTTTAGTGAAAATTGTCAACTCAATCGATCTGGATCTTACAACCTTGGAAGAACAAGACCAAGAATTGGTAAAAAAATGCAAAACGAATTAAGTTTTTCGACGTTTTAACTCTTGTTTGATCAATCTCAATTCACGACTCACTTCTCCATCAACCGATGAATTTTCTCGAGCACGTCTGATCAAATAAGGAATCACATCATCAATCGGACCGTATGGTACATATTTAGCAACCGTGTAACCCGCTTTGGCTAAATTAAAGGTCAGATTATCACTCATACCATAGAGTTGACAAAAATTGAAATGTTTATGTCTTTTGTCAATCTTCATTTGATGCATCAGATCAATCTGATACTGGGTACTGTATTCGTTGTGTGACGCCACACAAGAAGCAATGGTCTCATGATGGTTAACACAGTATTCTACAGCCAAATTGTAATCTGCATCACATGAAGCCTTATCTTTGTGAATGGGACTTGGGTAATTCATTTCCGCAGCACGCTGACGCTCTTTCTCCATGTAAGCTCCTCGCACTAGCTTGGCACCCAAAATAAATCCTTTTTCAAGAGCCGCCGAATGAGATTCTTTTAAAAAAGCTAAGCGATCGTGACGATACAACTGATAGGTATTATAAACCGTTACATAATCCTTATTATATCGTTCCATCATCAAGTCAGTAGCACGGTCAATAGCAACTTGATACCAACTCTCTTCGGCATCTATAAATAATGCGACACGAAGCTCATTGGCTTTCTTACAAATAGCATCCAATCGTTCAATACAAGCATCAAATTTTACTACCGCTTCATCAGAAGGTTTATCTTGATTTGTGATCGCCTCTAATACCCAATTTTCAGACAGCCCCGAAACCTTGCAGCTTACGACAGGAACTGTATCATTTTTCGCTGCGAACTCAATCGCTCTAAGTGATTCTCTGATTGTTATTTGAAAAGCTTCTTCCCCCTCTTTTCCCTCTGCTCCGTAATCTAAAATACTCGCCACTTTGTATTTGGCTAATGCATCTATTGAAAGCTGACATTCTGAAAAAGTAGCACCTCCACAAAAATGCTTGAATATAGTCTTTTTTATAATCCCTTTGATAGGTAATTTGAGCTTTAATGCCAGCAACGTCAATGAAGAACCTATAGAGACCAAAACTTTGCTATTCATCATTTTGAATAACTGATACGTCTGACGAAGTTCTTTATTTGACTTGTCTTCGAAGGCGATCTCTGTATTTTCGAAATCGATTTTTTGCATGTTCAATGTAGTTCTAGACAGCTTTTAATAGAAGATTAACAATCCAATTTGGGTCCTTATTCACAAGTTTATCGAGTACCTTATCTGTTTTAAGAGCAAAATATTGAATATCCTGAATAACACTCAAGAACTCAGACACTTCATCATTCTTATTCTCTACCTGACTTAGATCATCAAGAAGATAAACAATTGGATTGAGTTCCTTTTTTTTCCGTTGCTCTATGATCTTTTGCATGATCCGCCAAACATCCTTTTCCCCATAAAAATACTCTCTACGTTCCCCCACTTTATTTTCTTTGAATACTAGACCCCATTCAATTAGCGCTCGGATATTCATATTTGCATTACCCCTTGAAATATCTAGTGCCTCCATAATTTCATCAGAACTCAAACTATCTTTAGACACCAATAACAAAGCATGCACTTGAGCCATCGTACGATTGATTCCCCAGCTTGAACCCAGATTACCCCAAGCCTGAATAAATGTTTCTTTTGCTTCATTAAGTTCCATAGCTTAAATATACACTTTTCAACTTTCAATTAATATTGAAAATTCAAATTTTATGATTTCCATACTGAATAGGTCTTTCCTTGCTTAGAGGACTGTAAAAAAGAATCAGCGGTTTGCTGAATGGTAACATCAGAATCTGTAAATGTGAACGCTAAATCTTGAATAATCTTCTTGTTTGAATATTCAAATTTACTACTGACATTTCGAATGATCTCTTTGGTAACAAGTGGTGATTTGCGAGTAAATACTGATATAAAAGCCAGAATATAGCTGATACTTCTTAGCATCCATTGTTTGGCTTCTCTTTTTGGAGGATTCACACCCAATCTACTAGCCATTTGCTGAAAAAATATTCGGTACGACGTGTTGAAGCCATTTACTATATATCGCTCACCATGAATGCTTGATTCCATAAGATCAATGCTCGCTCTTGCAACATCACGTACATCAACAAAACCTGTTTCACCGATTGGATAAAAAGAAAGTCCGTCTGCCACCTGCTTGACCAAAAGGCATGAACCGGAGTTCCAATCCCCTGCTCCAATAATTACAGAAGGGTTTAATATGGCAGCATTCAAACCTTCTTCCATTCCACGCCACACCTCACATTCTGATTTAAATTTACTGATGGCATAGTGAGAATTTAGGTCTGAGTTGCCCCAAGATATTGACTCATCTATTTTAGGTTGATATTTATTCCTTCCGATAGCTGCAATCGAGCTGATCTGAATAAATCTTGAAATATTTAAAGCAAGACAGACATTGACCATATTCGATGTACCTTCAACATTAACCTTCATCATTGTTTCTCTTTCAGAAGGTTTGAATGAGATCATAGCTGCTGCATGAATGACAGCATCTACACCAGACAATGTTTCTTCCAAAAATGGTATGTCGAGTATATCACCTACAGCCCAGTTTATACGATCATGAATGTCTTCAACTAATTGCATTGAACTGGTGTGTCGTTTAAGCCCGACAACAGAATATCCTTGATCTATTAAATATCGACAGATGTACGAACCTAAGAAGCCAGTAGCACCAGAAACAAAAACTGTTTGCATTAAAAAAAATTATCAGCCTATCAATTCAGCCAAAAAGTATGGCCTTTACCCTAATTTATAAATAAAGAATTGTATTTTAAGTTTAAATTATAAAACAATGGAAATTAGTAAATTTCAAAAAACAAAAATTCTAGCCACAGTAGGCCCTTCCTCCAACTCATACTCAACACTTTTAGACCTAATCAAAGCAGGCGTAGATGCTTTCCGTCTAAACTTATCCCATGGCGCCCATGAAGACCACCTAAAGGTATTTGAAAACATACAATACATCAACAAAAAATACAAAACCAATATAAGTGTTTTAGCCGATCTTCAAGGACCCAAATTAAGGGTCGGCGAAATTGAAAATGGCTCGATGCCATTGAAAAAAGATGATCTACTTTGTTTCGTTAATAAAGAATGCATAGGCAATAAAGATCAGATATATATGAGTTACGAGCAATTTGCTAAAGATGTAACGGTTGGTGAAAAAGTATTGATCGATGATGGAAAAGTAGAACTAGAAGTTGTAGAAACGAATCATCAAGATGAGGTAAAGCTCAAAGTACTGTACGGCACTAGCCTCTCATCTAGAAAAGGTGTCAATTTACCTGATACAAATCTTAGCTTACCCTCTTTGACCGAAAAAGATTTGAATGATCTCGATTTCATCATGAAACATCCATTCAATTGGATCGCCCTTTCTTTTGTAAGATCCCCAAAAGATATTGAAGACCTACGAGCTAGATTAAAAAGCAAGAACCACCGCGCTAAAATCATTGCTAAAATCGAAAAGCCTGAGGCCATAAAACACCTGGACGAGATCATCCAAGTTACTGATGGGGTTATGATCGCTCGAGGTGACCTAGGAATTGAAGTTCCAATGCAACAGCTACCAATGCTTCAAAAACAGATCATTGAGAAATGTATTATGAATGCCAAACCCGTAATTGTTGCTACTCAAATGATGGATTCAATGATTAAAAATCCATCACCAACCCGAGCAGAGATCATTGATGTGGCTAATGCAGTTATTGACGGAACGGATGTTGTGATGTTAAGTGGAGAAACAGCAGTAGGCGATCACCCTGTAAAGGTTGTTGAAGCCATGAATGCAATCATTGACGAAGCAGAAAAAACACAATCCATCTACTACAGAGGTCTTGAGCCCGTTGAATCCTCCCGATCATTTATTTCTGACGCTATTTGTTACAATGCATGTCGAATTGCAAGACAGATCAACGCTAATTGTATTATCGGAATGACAAAATCTGGTTATACAGCATACATGGTGTCGAGTAACAGACCCAAGGCTCACATATTTATCTTTTCATCAGATGCACAAATGCTCAACACGCTCAATTTAGTGTGGGGTATCCGCTGTTTTTATTACGATAAATTTACTAGTACTGATGACACAATCAAAGATGTTCAGGATGTTCTGATTAGCAAAGGATATCTTAAGCCCGGCGATATTGTAATCAATACAGGTTCTATGCCTCTTCAAATGAAGAAAAAAACCAATATGCTTAAAGTATCAGTTATCGATTGACCTGTGAGAACTGGTTTACCAATTCAAGTCTGATTTTTTCATTCACTCGCCCTTCTAACCGATGGAGTCGTTTAATCATCCTTCGGCACAATTCAGCGTGCTGTGCACTATTTTTAAACCTTGGTTTATGTGCCGCAGCATCGACAATTTGTTCAACTTCTTTTCGCAATATCAACTCTGACTTATTGAGAACATATTCAGAAAATAACTGCCATACATAATCAACTGCCTGGTCGTTTGGATGACAAAGATCACGATCATAAAAACGATAATCCCGAAGATCATCCATCATAATTTCATACGCTGGAAAATAATAACAACACTCTATTTTGGATAGCTCACTGCACAATAGAATCAGATTCGATTTACTTCGTTGATTCTCTACAAGACCATCTTTTAAGTGTCGTATGGGACTCACTGTGAATATGAACTTTGCTTTCGGGTTTTGATCTCGGATTTGATCGATCAATGATTGATAATTAGATAAGCAATTTTCAAAGTTAAGCCATTCTCTATCAAATTGAGTAGCAGGAATTCGATGGCAATTCGAGACCACATGACGCGTCTTCTTATATCGGTACGCCCACGATGTACCAAAGGTGATAATGATCCAATCGGCATTTATTATCTCCTCTTTACATTGTTGCTGAATATTTTGTATTTGCTGCAGGACGATTTCTGGATCGGTACCAGAGTGTGACGAATGATGAAACAATGAGTGACTTATGCCATGATCCTCAACCAGATCATTTACACTAAATTTGTATTCATCAAGAGACATAGAAATACACTGTCGCAACGAATCTGGATTGTACAAAACACCATTAGGATTGCTATACACAGTATATAGCATATATTGCAGTCTCGTAGAAATTTGTTCTGCAAAGCAAGACCCTAAAGTAAAAACTCGGTCAGAATAGCTGATCTGATTAAAAAAAGGATCGAGTTGGATCGGTGTTCTAAATTTTAACATTTATACCAAGGATTAATATCAAATCATAAACTTTGTTATGATTTGTAATTTCAAATTAGAAACAACACTTTTTTGCTATCTTTGCCCTAATTAGAATACGAAAATACAATGAATCTACCTAAAATAGTTCCTGTTCTCATCTGTTTTATCCTGTCTTTTTCAGGATATACTCAAACGCTGAAACCAAAATTTGGGTTAAAAGCTGGTATGAACCTGTCAACTATGTTTGCAGATATTGAGGAAAATACAACAGAAGGACATCGTTTTAGTATTCGTATCGCTGTTGGTGGTTCTGTAAAGCTTCCACTTCACGAACGATATGGTTTAATAGGGGAAGTTACATTTGTTCAAAAGGGTTCCAATAGCTTTGTTGAATCTGACAACTCTTTCATTAAGTTACCGACATTCGGCGTTCAGCAAGAAACTGTACTTGGGTATACCGTAAGTGGTGGAACTTATACAAAGCGACTTGATAATGATTATAAAAAACGAGTTGCCTTGAACACGACCAATGGCTATATTGAAGTGCCATTATCATTTTACGCCGAGTTGATCGATGATAAATTGGAACTAGACTTTGGTGTCTCACTAGGATTTTTAATTTCCTCAAATTCTCTTGGAACACTTAAATTCGGACCCAAAGATGTCTTAGAAGCAGATAACCCGGTCACTTCAGAGTTCATTGAAATGGACCTTGACTACAAGTATTTAGGTGACGATTTGAATGCCTTGTACGACCCCACATCCAAATCAGCTAAAATTGATGGTACAACCATTTACTATCCTCGTGGCCCATCTGCATATTACTTTACTGACCAAACTGATAAACAAAATCAGCAATTCTACCATATTTTTGACTTAGGCATTCATGCAGGCTTATCTTTCTACTTAACACAGGGACTTAAACTAGGAACACGTGTTACACACAGTTTGTTAGATATAACAAACCAACGTTCCGATCATTG
>CAXQBA010000359.1:0-8441 GCA_964221885.1 Luminiphilus sp.
CGATCTCCAATTGGACGCATCCTATCAAAAATTGAAAGATGAAACAGGCACTGACTGGTGTGTTGTCAAGGCACAGATACATGCTGGTGGACGTGGTAAAGGTGGGGGTGTTAAATTGGCTAAAAACATGGAGGATCTTAAAACTCATGCTTCAAATATTCTAGGCATGATGTTACGTACACCTCAAACCCCAGGTGGTATGGAAGGTCCAGGTAAGTTGGTCAGAAAAATATTGATCACAGAAGATGTATATTATCCGAATGCTGATGGAGAAATGGATACGAATGAACTGTATTACTCCATTTTGCTCGATCGTGAGAAAAAGTGTAATGTGATCGTTTACTCGACCGAAGGCGGAATGAATATCGAGGAAGTTGCTGAAGAAACACCTCATTTGGTTCATAAAGAATATATTCACCCTCATCTAGGGTTACAAGCATATCAAGCTAGAAATATAGCTAACAATCTTGGATTGAAAGGTAATGCATTTAAATCCATGGTCAAGTTTGTATTTGCAACTTATAAAGCGTTCATAGGTGCAGATGCTTCGCTGATTGAGATCAACCCTTGTTTGAAAACATCCGATGATAAGATTGTGGCGGCTGATTCTAAGGTTTCTTTGGACGATAACGCATTGTTCAGACATGCAGACTTAGCTGCCTTGAGAGATGTACATGAGGAAGATCCAACGGAAGTCGAGGCAAAAGACCACGGTCTTAGTTTTGTGAAGTTAGATGGAAACGTGGGGTGTATGGTTAATGGTGCGGGTCTAGCGATGTCCACTATGGATATCATTAAATTCAGTGGTGGTGAGCCAGCTAATTTCCTTGATGTAGGTGGAACGGCGGATGCTTCTCGTGTTGAAGCTGCTTTCCGTATCATTCTACGTGATGAGAATGTAAAAGCTATCTTAATCAATATTTTTGGTGGAATTGTACGTTGTGATCGTGTTGCTCAAGGTGTTGTGGATGCCTACAAGAATATTGGAGATATCCCTGTGCCAATAATCGTCAGATTGCAAGGAACCAATGCAGATATTGACAAGAAGTTGATTGATGATTCGGGTCTGAATGTTCATTCTGCGATCACATTACAAGAGGCAGCAGATCAAGTGACAAAAGTGATTGGGTAAAATCCGGTTCATATAGATATTGATAGCCATACCAAACTAGGTATGGCTATTTTTTTCGTTAGCACCTGTTATGTTAAACTATTCTTTTTATCATATTAAAATAGTAACTTGACATGAAACTCCTAACTAATTATATAACTACAGATATGAAATTGATTATTACACTTTTTGTATTTCTTTCTTTACTTGGGCATGTTTCTGCTCAGTTGCTTCCAACAGATCCTAATCAGACACCACATGTTAGGTGTTACACAAATGAAATGCAAGCTGAAGCTATTTCTCAAAATCCAAGTATTGTTCAGCGTAAACAAGCGTTGCAGCAAGCCATTCAGAAACATATTGATAAAGCACGCTTAAGGGAGATAGGTAGAACACCAAACGTAGTGTATCGAATACCTGTTGTAGTTCATGTAGTATACCGAACTAGTGCTGGTAATGTATCAGATGCTCGAGTTTTGGAGCAGATTGATGTTCTGACTGAAGATTTCAGACGAACAAACTCAGATGCGGGAAATACACCATCGACCTTTAGTTCAATTGTAGCTGACACGGAAATTGAATTTTGTTTAGCAACTAAAGATCCGACAGGTAATTCTACCACTGGTATTACGCGTACTCAAACTACTATATCAAATATTGGCTCTACAAGTTCGTATTATTCTACAGCAGCTGGAGGTCAGACCATTTGGAATCCCAATAACTATCTGAATATTTGGGTCTGTGAGATTGGTGGTGGAATTCTGGGTTATACCTATACGCCTGGTGGTGCCCCGAATGGTGCAGATGGTGTTGTGATCGATTATCGTTATTTTGGTAAGACAGGAGCGTCTGCACCTTACAACGGTGGACGAACAACAACCCATGAGGTGGGGCATTGGTTAAACTTGGAGCATATCTGGGGGACATCTGGTGGATGTTCTAACGATGATGGAGTTAGTGATACACCTATGCAAACTTCACAGTACGGTGGATGTCCATCGCATCCTCAGTCTTCTTGTTCATCAACAGATATGTTCATGAATTACATGGATTATGTAAATGATGCATGTATGAATGCTTTCACACTTGGTCAGAAATCAAGAATGCGTTCAGCTATTACAGCTGCTCGACCAGGTTTGATCACCTCTCAGGGTTGCATTACTGCGGCTGATGATGCAGGTATTACTGCAATCGTTACACCTACAGGAACCATTTGTACATTTACATTCTCTCCTGTTGTTACTTTAAAAAATCATGGATCTAATACACTTACCTCAGTAACGATCAATTATAATTTGAATGGTACTGGAAATAACACATATGCATGGACAGGTACCTTGGCTTCTCAACAAGCTGTAGACGTCACCTTACCATCACTGACTACAGGAATTTCGTTCAATTCATTTACGGTCTTTACCTCGTCTCCAAATGGATCATCGGATGGAGACCCATCTAATGATACAAGAAGTACGACCTTCCTTGTTTCATCTACACCTGGTTTGGCATTACCATTCTTTGAGGGTTTTGAATCTACAACGTTTCCACCAACAGGTTGGACTATCGATAATCCTGATAATTCAATTACCTGGGCACGTTCAACAGCAGCAGCTAAAACAGGCTCTGGATCAATGTTCATGGACAACTGGGATTATACTGCAAATGGTGAAGTTGATTGGATCGATCTGCCTGCATTAGATTTTAGTAACAGTAGTTCAGCGTCGATGACCTTTGAGCTTGCCTATGCATTATATTCAGCTACGGGGTATAGTGATACCTTACGTGTGTGGGTATCTGGTGATTGTGGAGTAACTTGGAATAAGGCGTATGAAAAATTTGATAATGCATTGACGACAGTGAGTAGTTTATATACTGTGGAGTTTATACCAACAGCCAATGATTGGCGTCAAGAAACTATTGATCTTACTGGTTACATTAATAACAGTCGGATATTAATTCGATTTGAACACGTCACTGATTATGAAAATAACTTACACATAGATGATGTCAATATTACATCGGTTCCTGCTACATCAGTGAATCAAGTTGTATCTAAAGCGAGATTTGATATTTATCCAAATCCAACTTCGGGTGAGGTTTTCATGAATCTGATGTTAGATAAACAACAAACGGCTACGGTTAGTATTAGTAATTCACTTGGTCAAGTTGTATATGAAAGGACATTGAACGATGTCATGCAATCCTCTTGGCAGATTGATGTAAGGAATCAACCAGCAGGTTTGTATCATGTTACGTTAAAAAGTAATGAAAAAACGATTACTAAACGTCTTGTATTACAGAAATAAACAACGTATAAAGCTCCTTCGGGGGCTTTTTTTATTCCCTCATTTTTGGATCAAGTGCATCAGTTAAGCCTTCACCGATCAAATTGAAAATAGTTACAGTGATAAAGATAGCCGTACCAGGGAATATAGCGATCCACCATGCTGATATATTATCTCTTGCCATGTTAAGGAGAGAACCCCAGGTTACTTGATCATCGGGTATGCCCACACCAATAAATGATAAATAGGCCTCAATTATTATAGCTGAAGCAATACCAAAAGCTACCGCAATCAATACAGGAGCTAGTGCATTGGGTAGTGCATGTTTGAATACAATTCGAAATTGGGAGTAACCAAAAGCTTGGGCGGCTTCTATATATTGTAATTTACGTATACGGAGTAACTCGGCTCGAGTGAATTTTGCGATACTGGTCCAAGAAACAAAGCCTAGAATGATCATTACAAAGAAAACGGATGGTTTGTCAATGATAGCGACAATAGCCAATATCAATACTAATAATGGAATGGAATTGAAAATCTCAATCAAACGCATGACGATAATATCAGCAGGTATCGTGATCTTTCTGGCAAAGAATGGGATAAATTTAAGGAATCTACTTAGCAGATTAGCTAATGTAATAAATGCTAAAAAACATCCAAGAACAAGGAACATGGGTAAGAAAATGTAGCCTTCTGAGACAAGATCAGTTAGAGGATACCCGAATACAATGAATACATTGAAAAATCCCATGAACAAAGCGATCAGATTCAACGTAATTCGAGCAAGAGATACCCGTAGTATTGTATCACCATAATAGCCAGCAATTGAACCTAGAAATAGACCAATGAGCAATGCTATACTCATGGCAACAATACCCACCATCATGGCGGTTCGCGAGCCATGAATCAATCCTGCAGCGATATCAATGCCAATGCGTTCCGTACCTAAGAAGTGCCAACCTGCATTTTCATTTGTAAATACTTGATCACCGAAAGGACTCTTGAATTTTGAATTAGCTCGGTCTAAGGTATTAGGAGAATATGTTATCGGGGGGAAAATTGAAAATTCATAATCCTGTTCTAACCATTTTTTTAATACAAATTTTTCTTCCCAGCTTTGCAACCCAAGATCCACAAAGTATTGTTTAAAAATAGGGAAGTGTATTTCACCGTCAATCTTACATACTATCGGTTTTTCATTAGCAATGAAATCAGCAAAAACAGCAATGAATAGAATACCATAAAAAACACGAAGTCCCCAAACAGCTAATCGATTTTTGAAGAATTGGTTTCGTACAATTGACCAATAGTCTTGTTTCTTATTCTGTTGAATAAGTTGTTCTATTTGTTTTTCCTTCCTTTTAAATAAAAAAAGCATACTCTTTTTTTTAATACGTTACACGCGGATCAATAGCAGCGTAAAGGATGTCGGCAATCAAATTACCGATCATTGTCATAATAGCAACTAACATGACGATGGCAAATACAACAGGCCAGTCTCTTGAAATTATAGATAATAAAAGTAAATATCCCATTCCTGGTATCGTGTAAATCATTTCTATTGCGATAGAACCCGACAGAGATCTTGGAAATACAGAACTGAATAACGTGACAATCGGAAATAAAGAGTTCCGAAAGGCGTGCTTCCAGATTACTTTGCGTTCTTTTAAACCTTTTGCTCTTGCCGTTCTGATATAATCCTGTTTGATTACAGCGCTCATAGAACCCCTCATTTGCCTTGACAGATAAGCAATTGAAACATAACTGATGCAGAAAATAGGAAGGCAAAGATGATGCAGAATATCCATTACTTTTGTAAAAGTAGATACATTCGGATTATTTGCAAGCGTAAAATCTTGAGCGCCACTACTTGGGAATAGATCCATCCAAGAAGCGTATTCTGATGTTGTGAAAAAAACCAATAATAGTGTACCAATCCAGAAGTTAGGCAAGGAGTATAAAACAAATAAGATCGTCGTATTTAAGTTATCTAGTATTGTTTTTCCTTTTTGTTTCCAGATAGCACTTTTGATTCCCAAGGGTATAGAAATCAAGTAGGCGATGAAGATCGAAATGATATTGATGATCATGGTCCAGTATAATGCAGTAGCTATCTTTTCGGATACCTTTTTATTATCAATATATGAGCGACCAAAATCCCAACGTAAAATTCCTTTACTAGCATAGTTCATAGCACGTTTTGCCACTACCTTTTTCTGCTCAAATAAAATAAGGATTTCAGCGGCAATATCAGCCTTGATTTCCTCTAAACTGTCAATTTCAAATTGCAATTGTTGACTTGGCTTTGATTCAGAAGATGAATTTGACGAAATATCATTCGATTGATTCGACTGGAGTTCACGTTTCTTTTTTGAAATCGTATAATTTAGATTAGATTCAATGGGACGAAGCGCAATGATCTGCTTAGAAATTGAATCAAGTGTATAATGTGCTGAGCTATCGACCCTAGAAAACCAGGGATAGTCACCAAACATCCATGTATGGTATTGGTTATTAAAACCATACCAATGGATAGTGGGAATGTAAAGTTTGTGAGTTTGGGGATTGTCTATCACTGCTTGGAACGATTGACTGAGGGTATCAATAGTTCGAATCAAGGTTACTTCATTGTCTTGATGTGTTAGGGAGTCTTTTAGTTGTTGGATTTTGTATTGAATACCTTCTTGATCAGCATCATAGTATAGGTCATTGACCGTATTACGCATAAAAAAAGAAATACGATGGGGTAGGCTGTCACAGTCGGCTAAAACATATTGTGTTTGTTTGAGACGAGAAAAATAATTTATCACTGTAGTGTGGTTGCCGAATTGATCTACCAATCGTCGGATAAGTTCACGATGATGTGAGCGGTTGATCTTCCAAATATCTTTAGGGTAGGCTACTGAGGATATACCGAAATAGAAGGTGGGTTTATCAAGACCTAATTCTTCAGCTTTTAAATTATAAGCCCGCTCATTGTCCATAAGGTCTGATCGCTGACCAGTGGTTGCTGCCTGTAAACCACCTTTAAGAAGAATAAGAACAGGGTCACCCTGTGTCATTTTACTTAAGCCAAAAATGAACAGTGAAATGATGAAAAAAGTAGGTATGAATATCAATATACGCTTGGAGATATATTGAAACATATGTTTTATTTAGTCTTGATAGTTTGTTATGTAAAGCTACATATTCAAATATAGCCATATAATCGACAAAAAGAGTCTAGCACTAATAAATCCAATCGATTTATAGATCAAAAAGCATAATTGTAGGATAATTATGATCTAAGTTCAATTCAGCATTTATTTCTATCGATCTGATCTTGAACGTAGTTTTATGATAGGTACAATACACTCTTCCATAGAGATGCCACCATGTTGAAAGGTATTGTCATAATATTGCCGATGATAATTGTAATTGTTAGGGTATAAAAAGAAATCATCATTTTTAGCAAAAATAAATGTGGAACTGAGGTTAGGGCTTGGCAATAAACCATCATTGGGGTTCTTGACGTCAAAAACTTCTTTCGAATTATATTTGAGATTTCTTCCTACTTTATATCTAAGGTTTGCTGTTGTTTCTTTATCTCCGACAACTTTAACAGGATTAGCAACACGAACAGATCCATGATCGGTTCCTATAATCAGGTCAAAATCATGATCAGCAGCATTTCGCAACATTTCCCAAATAATTGAATTTTCAAACCAGGATTTTGTTAATGAACGATAGGCTTTTTCATCACCCGCTAGTTCCTTCAGAACTTCCATTTCAGTCCGAGCATGGGATAACATATCTATAAAGTTATAGACAATGACTGTGAGGTCATTATGAAGATAATTGGTAAAGGTATCTGATAATTTTTTCCCACTATCTACATTTGTGACTTTAACATAATCAAAGGTGATAGGCTGTCGAAATGATCTTTTGACATTTTTTGTCAAAAGCTCTTTTTCGTACATGTTTTTACCACCCTTTTCGTTGTCATTGAGCCACCAATCAGGAAATCGTTTGGCTATGTCACCCGGCATCATTCCGGCAAAAATTGCATTTCTACTATATTGAGTTGTTGTGGGAAGGATGCTATAGAAACTATCTTCCTCTAAAATTTTGAAGCAAGTACTAAGAATTGGTTCTATGGTTTTCCATTGATCAAAGCGAAGGTTATCCAATAAAAGAAAAACGGTTGGTCGATCATTATTAGCAACATGAGGAAAAACCTTTTTTCTTAATAGATCATGAGACATGATCGGAATGTCATCGGTGGTCTGATTGATCCAGTCTAAGTAATTTCGTTGTACAAATTTGGAAAAATCACTGTTTGCATCATTTTTTTGGGAAGAAAGTATATCTGTCATACTTTCAGTCTTTGAGTCATCAATCTTTAATTCCCAGTGTATGATCTTTTTATAAACATCGGCCCAGCCTGTTGTATCATTGGTTTGACTGATCTCCATGAATATTGTTCTGAACTCCTGTTGGTAATCAGTAGCAGTCTGTTCTCGAACCAATCTATCTTTGTCGATTAATTTTTTGACAGATGTTAATATCTGTAAAGGATTGACGGGTTTAATAAGATAATCGCTGATCTGTGAACCAATAGCCTGTTCCATCACACCTTCCTCTTCATTTTTAGTGATCATTACAACGGGTACATTGGGGGCAACTTCTTTTATTTTGGGGAGGGTCTCCAAACCTGTGATACCTGGCATGCTTTCATCTAATAGTACAATATCTATGACCCCCTTATTATCTTTTATTTCTTCTAATGCGTCATAGCCATTGGAAACAGTAATAACCTTAAATCCTTTATTTTCCAGGAATTTAATTTGAGGTTTCAGACCATTTATTTCATCATCTGCCCATAGTATTGTGATGGTATCCATACGATTGTTTTTTCAAAGAACGGTAAACTTTATTAAAAATTGTTTGATGTATCATCCTCAAACTGCCAATGTTCAGTTTTAAAATCAACTTCAGGAAGCCACTCGTTCAATTCATTGAAATAATGTTTTGCTAGTGAAGGTGGTAAGCGTAGGTCTCTTAATTTG
>CAXQBA010000360.1:0-16797 GCA_964221885.1 Luminiphilus sp.
CATTTTTTCTTCTAAGCATATTGCTGATCTTATGTAATAGATCATTTCGCAATACCATACTTGGTCCTTCTAGGTGTTGAGGTAGTTCTATATGTAGTTCTAGATATTGATGTTCAGTAGAATTTGAAGCTTTTTTTAGAGACCAATAGCAATGATGCGCTAGTTTTTTAAAATGAGCAATTGACGTTTTGATCGATTCATCCGATTTACACAATACGACCAAGTGGAGCTTTTTTGATGTTTGTTCATCCAAAAAAAATGGTAATCTACCGATCAAATTATGTATGGATCGATCAGCTAAAATCGTAATGGGGTATAAATCAATATTATTAGCATCTAACTGAGTCATGTACGGATCGATCAATTGTAGCAAAGATGAACGATTAAGATCCTCGGTTTTTTTAAAAAAGAGTTGTATCTGTTCCGAATCTGAAAAGATCGAACGCAATAACTGCTGTATTTCAGAATGATCTTTATCCATCTGTTTCATATAACAAGTTGTCCCACTTTTTTGAATTTTTCAAATACAAGGTCTGTATGAGGTGCATCATTTAACTCTAATGTCAGGTCTTGACCCGCCCAATGTTGGTAATGCTTTCCTCCACGCCAAAGCCGACTATTTGTAACGTCATATACGATACCTTTGTAGGCAACATATATGGTTTCTTTATCCTGTCCATTATGCAATGCTAATTGGGATCGAGAAAAGTTTTGTTGAGACATGCCAGTATATTGATTCTTTTACAATATATCAATATACTGGCAATATCTGTACGATACCATTAAGCAATCATGTGTACATTACTCGTTCAGTCGGACCAGTAATATTTCAACTCGTCTATTTTTACGACGACCTTCAGCAGTTTGATTATCACCAACGGGCTCACCTTCTCCACTTGCAACTATTTCCAATCGCTCTGCTGGGACACCCTGTTCTATTAAATAGGTTCTAACATTATTAGCTCGTTTTTCTGCTAAGATGATATTTGAGGCTGTATTACCTACATCATCAGTATGGCCATGAATAACCGCTTTTACATCAACATCAGCAATTAATTCAGTAGCTACTTTCTTCAGAAGTTCTTTTCCTTCGTCAGAAATAGAACTAACGCCTGATTCGAAATAGGTGCGTTTTTCAGTAATGATCTCTTCATTCTCTTTCTTATCGTAATATTCTGGTTCCGGTTCCGGTTCCGGTTCCGGTTCCGGTTCCGGTTCTGGTTCCGGTTCTGGTTCTGGTTCTGGTTCCGGTTCTGGTTCTGGTTCCGGCTCTGGTTCTGGTTCCGGTTCCGGCTCTGGTTCCGGCTCTGGTTCCGGCTCTGGTTCCGGCTTTGGTTCCGGCTTTGGTTCCGGCTTTGGCTCTGGCTTTGGCTCTGGCTGTGGTTCAAGTACCGTTTCCGGTTCAGGGACAGGTTCTGGATCCAACTTGATTTTCTTTTTCTTCTTCTTATCGGAGAAGGCGATAGGTACTTTCAACCCACCATAAAAATTAAAACCTCTGACATTCGGACCGATCAACATATTCCAGCAATTTGATGATCCTACGAACAATGGTCCGAGACGAGCATAAAGACCTGCATGGATATTATTCAGTCCATCAAAGGTGACAGGAACGCCAATGTCAAACCATGTGTGTTCATATCGTGGTGTCAATGTCAATCGATTCAATTCATGAATCATCAGCGGTGCATCGTTCTGATCGAATGCCAAATTAGCAGCTAGATTGATATAAAACCCTCTCCAAATATTATAGTCAACCTGAATACCCATACTTACAGGTAATCGTACCGTGAACGGATCTCGGTTACTGGTCATATTAAAGGTGTCATTCATCAATTCACCAAAGGTTTCAATACCATCAGTTGCAGATGCAAAAGTGTCGAGATCCCAATCAAAAGAAAATCCCTCAAAGGCTCCAGCATAAACACCTCTGTCAAAGGTGATTGCTCCCATATCTCTAAAACAAAGCCCAGCTTTTAACTTATACTTGTTTTTTGTCCTTGAATACTCTCCTGGTTTGTCTGCAAGTTCATAATCTGCATACTTAGGACGCCACTCATATTCAAAACCAATGTCGAGGGAGAAACTAGCTCGGTTAAAGAAATTATCTGCACTACTGAATGTTTCTCCAAGAATATCATCCTTAAGGTTGTTGCTGTAACCAAATCGCACATCTGATATGTTAACTTTTACGGTGTCTTCGTTTCTAAAATTGACTTGTAACCGATCGGCATACAGATAGGCACCGAACATAGCAACCAAGGCTTTAACATGTATGGCACCTTTTAGAAAATGTTGTTTATCTGAATAAATTTCCCTCCCATAGGCGAGTCCATATTCCATCCATGCGGCTGTCTGGATATTCAACTTGTCATTATCGAGGTCTACATTCCATAGGTTTTGATTCAATAATTCATCTAAAACAAAATCTGTAGTAGTTGGGTCCAGATTATCGATCGACATGTATTGTCGTGCTGCTGATGTGAAAGCAAATGTATGTTTTCCAATGGTAAGCCCGAAACTTGGACCAACGACACTTAGATTTTGGTGAACACGACTTTGATCGATGGTTAAAAAATCAACTTCATTGAAAAAATCATTTCTGAATTGCTGAAAGGCACCCTGATATTTACTATCAAACATTGGATTATCCTCCAGCTTCAATAGTTCAGTATCGAAAGAAATATAATTATTGAATAAAGAGAGGTCGAGTCCGACCAGATTCATATCAAAAGCATATCGACCATCTGCTATAGCGGCAGGATTTTGGTAAATACTTGAAATACCAGCATAGTTACTTGTTGAAAAACCAGTAAATATCTGGGCTGAAATACGATTCGTTATAAAAAAAATAACAAGTAAAACAGAAAATAAATTACGCATGAAATATTGTAGTTAGTTAATGGGTATATTCTATTTATGATGAAAAAGAATTAAGTGTTACATAGCTCTAATTCTTTAAACGTAGCTTTTTAAAAAATAGCCATTTAACACATCAAAAAATTAAAATAATTCAGGGCCTATGGTGCAAAAAAAAATACTTTTAAAATTTATGGTATTGAGATTTTTAATTACTGAATAAATACATATCTTTGCGCTCAAATAGGACATAATTGTCGTAAAAAAGAAAACGAAATAATGGTGAGTCGCAGTTTAATATTTACGTTACTTTTTGGATTTGTTTTTACAAATAATGCCTTCGCTTTTTCACCTGATGATGAGGCTACTCACAGCGAAGACCCTATCGAAGCAATGATGCATCACTTGGGTGATGCCAACGAATTTCACTTATTTGGAGATGTATCTATACCGTTACCTTGTATCGCATGGTCTGAGGATGGAATCATGTTCACTATGTCTTCTAGTTTCGATCACGGACACAAGGCAGTGAATGGTTATGTTCTTCATCATGGCATCATGATGCGTGTCAAGGGTGATTTTCCAAGGAATGAAACATTAGAAGTTAGCTTTAGCAAAGGATCTCATAGTCATGATGATCATGATCATGCTGAAAGCCATGACAGTATAACGCATGAAGACTCACATGCCACGACAGTACATTACAATGGCCACGATTATGAATTAGAAGCTTGCATGTCTCTTCAAAATACAGATTCAACTTGGCAGGACCTTTCTATTTCAAAAAATGTATTTGCATTAATACTCACGTTCTTGATATTGATGTTCATGTTTTCACGAATTTCTAAAGCATATACTAAAAGAACGAAAGAGGCACCTAAAGGATTGCAATCATTCATGGAGCCTTTAATCGTTTTCATGAGAGATGAAGTTGTAAAGCCGGCCATTGGAGAAAAGCATTGGATGCGTTTCTTTCCATTCGTGATGTGTCTGTTCTTCTTTATACTTTGTTTGAATCTTTTAGGATTGATACCGTTTTTTCCAGGTTCATCCAACGTGACAGGTAATGTGGGCGTCACTATTGTACTTGCACTATTTGTATTTGTGGTTGTAAATTTAAATGGAACAAAAGACTATTGGATGCACATCTTCTGGATGCCAGGTGTTCCAACCGCTGTTAAGCCATTACTTACGATTATCGAGGTGATGAGTTTATTCATTAAACCTGCAACGTTATTCATACGTTTGTTTGCGAATATCACAGCTGGTCACGTGATCATATTATCATTGGTCAGTTTGATCTTTATATTCAATGCTTCCATGGGAACTAGTGGAGCATTTGCTGGAATGGCATTGTCGATTCCATTTGTCTTTGCAATGAATTTGTTGGAATTGTTTGTAGCATTCCTTCAAGCATTTGTATTTGCACTATTGGCAGCACTTTATATTGGTTCAGCCGTAGAAGAGCACGATCACCACGATGATCATGCTCATGCGCATTAATATTGAATGAATAATTAAATTTTTTTAATTAATTAAATATTTAGAATTATGGGTCCAGGATTAGCAGCTATTGGAGCTGGATTAGCAGTAGTTGGAGCAGGCATTGGTATTGGTCAAATTGGTGGTAAAGCCATGGAAGGTATCGCACGTCAGCCCTCTGCAGTTGGAGACATCCGTACGAACATGATCGTTGCTGCAGCACTTGTTGAAGGTGCAGCACTTTTCGCTATCGTATTGGCTTTGTTGGTTGTATTTCAGTAACCAACAGAAGAAATCATGAGCATTCTGACAGCGATTGGCTGTCAGAGCTCATTTTTAACATTAATTGGAAATAGAAAATAAATAAAAATGATCTTATTATCAGGTTTCCCAGTATTGAATCCGAGTTTCGGTTTGTTTTTCTGGACTACATTGATCTTTGTTCTAGTTTGGTTGTTCTTGAGTCGTTTCTTCAAGCACATCGCACAGGCATTAGAAGACAGAGAGAATTTTATCGATGGGTCACTTTCTAAAGCCAAGCAAGCTGAGGCTAGCTTAGCTTCTATTGAGTCTGAAAAAGCAAAAATGATACGTGAGGCTGAGCAACATAGTCTAGAAATCTTACGTGATGCTGAAGCTGTTAAAAAAACAAAGATTCAAGAAGGAGAGCAACGCGGTAAAGAACGTGAGCAAAACATTCTTACTGCCGCTGAACAAGACAAAGCAAACCGATTGAAAGAATTGGAAGTAAATATCCAAAATCAGATTGGTCAGACTTCCATTGAGATTGCAAAACAGATCATCGGACGTGAACTGGAAGGGAATCACGAAGCATTTGTTAAAGCACAGATCGAAGCGCTAAGAAATCAATAGTAGACCACAGAATATCAAACGTATATGTCAGTTATAAAAATTGTATCGAGGTATGCTAAGTCACTTTTTGATCTTTCCAAGAGTGATGGAAAGCTCGACAAAGTGCATGAAGATATCATGCTAACATGGGAGGTCGCTAAAAATAATGAGTTCAGCGATGTCTTAAAGAGTCCTATTATTCCAAGCTCAAGCAAAGAAGATATTTTCAATGCTGTATTTAGCGATCGCGTAGAGCCAATTGTTTTGAAAACTTTCATGGCTATTCTTGATCACAAAAGAGAAGCGTATTTGGTTGATTTTTGTCGTGCATTCCATCTTATGTACAATAAAGAAACCAAGGTTTCGACGGCAACTTTGACAACGGTTACAGACCTGAGTGAAGAGACGCTTGATTCGTTACTTTCACTTTTTAAAGAAAAAGGGCTTCTTGATACATCAGTTGAACTGACTAGAGTTATTGACGAAAGTATAGTTGGGGGATTCGTCCTCGAATTTGAAGATAAAGTATATGATTCCAGTGTTGTAAAAAGCTTGGAAAACATGCGTAAGAAATTTAATGAGAATCTTTATATCAAAAACATATAAAAATGGCGAATGTAAGACCAGATGAAATATCTGCAATTTTAAAAGAACAAATCAGCGGATTTGATAATCAAGCAAAACTAGAAGAACAAGGTACCGTTCTGGAAGTAGGTGATGGTATTGCTCGTGTTTACGGGTTGAATCATGTAGTATCTGGTGAGCTTGTTGAATTTGAAAATGGTATTCAAGCTATTGCATTGAACCTTGAAGAGGACAATGTAGGTCTTGTATTAATGGGGCCATCAGAAAAGATCAAAGAGGGTGACAAAGTCAAACGAACGGGTCAGGTAGCCTCTATCGATGTAGGTGAGGGTATGCTGGGACGTGTCGTAAACCCTTTAGGTGTTCCGATCGATGGTAAAGGTGTTATTTCTGGAGAAACGTACTCTATGCCTTTAGAGCGTAAAGCGCCAGGTGTTATTTACAGACAGCCTGTAAATGAGCCTTTACAGACGGGTATCAAAGCTATTGATTCGATGATTCCAATCGGTAGAGGTCAGCGTGAGTTGATCATTGGTGACCGTCAAACTGGTAAAACAGCAATTGCGATCGATACGATCCTAAATCAAAAGGAATTCTACGATAAAGGTGAACCTGTATTCTGTATTTATGTTGCCATTGGGCAAAAAGCATCTACCGTAGCGCAGATTGCTAAAGTATTAGAGGATAGAGGTGCCATGGCATATACCGTGATCGTTGCTGCTTCAGCATCAGATCCTGCTCCTATTCAGTTCTATGCTCCATTTGCTGGTGCAGCTATTGGTGAGTACTTCCGTGACACGGGACGTCCGGCTCTTATTGTATATGATGATTTATCAAAACAAGCCGTTGCTTATCGTGAGGTTTCCCTACTTCTTCGTATACCTCCGGGACGTGAGGCATATCCTGGTGATGTATTCTATCTTCACTCTCGTCTACTTGAGCGTGCTGCTAAAGTGATCAACAAGGATGATATTGCTAAGAATATGAATGACCTTCCTGAATCACTGAAAAAGGCTGGTATCGTCAAAGGTGGTGGTTCACTAACAGCTTTGCCGATCATTGAGACACAGGCTGGAGACGTTTCGGCGTATATTCCAACCAACGTGATCTCTATTACAGATGGTCAGATTTTCTTGGAATCAAACCTATTTAACTCAGGTGTTCGTCCAGCGATCAATGTGGGTATCTCTGTATCACGTGTAGGTGGTTCAGCACAGATCAAATCAATGAAGAAAGTATCTGGTACTTTGAAGTTGGATCAAGCTCAGTATCGTGAATTAGAGGCATTTGCCAAATTTGGTTCTGATCTAGATGCGGCTACTAAAGCAGTTTTAGATAAAGGTTCAAGAAACGTGGAGATCTTGAAACAACCACAATATTCACCGGTAACAGTTGAGAAACAAGTAGCAATCATCTACTTGGGGACCAAAGGTTTGATCAAAAATGTGCCTGTAGACAAAGTGAAGGAATTCGAAACGATCTTCTTATCTAAAATGGATGAGAGTCTGCCTGATGTTTTAGCTCAATTTAGAGCAGGTAAATACGAAAAAGAGGATCTTCAAAAAGTAGAAGCACTTGCAAAAGATCTGGCAGGGAGATATTCATAATTCGTATTGAGCCACAAAAAAAATAGATAAATGGCAAATCTAAAAGAGGTAAGAGATAGGATTTCATCTGTAATGTCGACGCAGCAGATCACAAAAGCCATGAAAATGGTTGCTGCAGCTAAATTACGGAAGGCACAACAGGCTATCCTTGATATGAGACCATATTCTCAGCGATTAAGTGATATGTTGGGAAACATCATGTCAAATTTAGATGGTGATTATGAGTCTTCATTTGGTGAGGCTCGTGAGGTCAATAATGTTCTTATTGTTGTTTTGACCTCGAATAGAGGTCTATGTGGTGCCTTTAATTCATCGGTCTCTAAACTAACGGATCAATTGATTCGTGAGAAATATGCTGAACAAGCAAAGAATGGTAATGTAACGTTGTTGTTTGTTGGGAAAAAAGGTTATGATTTCTTTAAGAGAAGAGAGAATCTAACATTTATAACAGATTACATCGAACTAGTACACAAAGATTTCTCATTTGACGATTCATCGGCTCTATCGCAGATCATTATCGATCAATTCGCTAATGGTGATTACGATAAAGTGGATATGGTTTACGCTCAATTCAAAAATCCTGCGGTTCAGAATTTTGTTGTAGAACCGTTCCTTCCTGTACAAACAACCGAAGTAGACGAAAACGAGGATATGTTGACGGATTTCTTGTTTGAGCCGAATCAAAAAGATTTATTGGACTATCTGATACCAACGATTCTTAAAACGCAATTTCATAAAGTTATTCTTGAATCAAATGCTTCAGAGCAAGGTTCTCGTATGACGGCTATGGATAAAGCCTCTGAAAATGCAGATGAAATGTTAAAGATGTTGAAGATCAACTATAATAAGGCCCGTCAGGAGGCAATTACAGCTGAAATATCTGAGATTGTAGGTGGTGTTGCTGCCTTAGAGGATGCTTAGTTAGAAAAATAAAAAATCATAAAGAGGTCTGCTGAATCAGCAGACCTTTTTTTGTATATATGGTCATGCTTTACAAAAAAAATTGGTTACATTGAATGTGAATTCAAACCATTAAAATGAAAGATGCGTACATTCTGGATTTGGTTCGCACTCCTCGAGGGAGAGGAAAAGTGAATGGATCACTTCATGAGGTTAAGCCCATCACTCTTTTTTCTACTGTGCTTAAGGCATTGAAAGAAAGAAATCACCTACCCACAGAGTATGTCGATGATATTATTCTTGGTTGTGTTACTCCTGTTGGTGAACAAGGAGGTAATATAGCCAAAGCAGCTGCACTTTATTCTGATTGGGACGAACGAGTGGCAGGTTTACAACTTAATCGATTGTGTGGTTCATCGCTAGAAGCGATCAACTTAGCTGCCATGAAAATTCGCTCAGGTTGGGAGAATCTTGTGGTTGCAGGTGGTGTCGAGTCGATGAGTCGTGTTGCCATGGGTTCTGATGGAGGTCCATTAATGTTTGATCCAGCTGTAAATGCAAAAGTAAATTATATTCCACAAGGTGTTAGCGCCGATCTAGTGGCTACCTTAAATGGCTATACTCGAGAGGATCTAGATCAGTATGCGCTACGCTCCATTCAACGGGCTACAAAGGCAATGTCTGATGGTCTTTTTGATGCATCTATGGTGCCTGTTTTTGATATGAATCAGTTAGTTGTTCTAGATAAAGAAGAACATTTACGTTCGGATAGTACGTTAGAAGGACTTTCAGTTCTACCTGCTGCTTTTGAAAAACAAGGAGCAACGGGTTTCGATGATATGGCGATCATGAAGTATCCTTTCTTAGAAAAAATCAATCATTTGCATACCGCTGGTAACTCCTCTGGCATTGTTGATGGAGCCTCAGCTATTTTGATCGGTAGTGCGGATATAGCCAAGCAACTCAATTTAAAGCCTCGTGCTAAGATTATTGCAGCATCCGTTGTTGGTTCTGAACCAACTATTATGTTAGATGGTACCATTCCATCAACAAAAAAGGCATTATCATTAGTTGGTATGAAGGCATCTGATATCGACCTTTGGGAGGCAAATGAGGCTTTTGCTGCACCTGTACTTCATTTTATTGACCATTACGGTCTTGATATTGACAATGTGAATGTTAATGGTGGTGCCATATCAATGGGCCATCCTTTAGGTGCTACAGGAGGTATGTTAATGGTTAATTTGGTAGATGAGTTGGAACGTAGATCATTATCGACTGGGATGGTTACCATGTGTATGGCAGGAGGTATGGGTGTTTCAACGATCATTGAATTATGCTAAAACCATATATTTATAAGTTATGATAAACTTTAAAAGAGATAAATATGGCGTTGGGACGATCATCCTTGATATGGATGATCGTAAGGTGAATATTATTAACCATCAGGTGGCAAAGATATGGCAACCTCTTTTAGATTTCTTAGAAGATAATGTTAAGCAAGGTGTTTTGAAAGGCGTGATTATTACCTCAGCTAAGAATTCGTTCTTAGCAGGTGGAGATTTAGATTATCTTCACAAAACTAAGCGAGCTGAGGATGTTTATCAGCATACTGCAACTTTGCGAGCTATTTTTAGACGAATTGAGAATATGGGGATTCCTTTCGTTGCAGCAATAAATGGTGCAGCTCTTGGATCAGGATATGAATTGGCGTTAGCCTGTCATTACCGAATAGCCTTGGATAAACCTAAAACACTGATTGGCTTACCCGAAGTAACATTAGGGATGATGCCTGTGGGTGGTGCAATAGCCCGACTAACTCGACTTCTAGGTTTTGAAAAAGCTTTTAATATTCTTTCGGTTGGAAAACAAATGCACGTCAAAGAGGCCTTAAAGCGATCGTTGATCGATGAGATTGTTCCTGATGAGATTGAGATGTTGATCCGTGCTAATGAGTGGATTCATTCTAATCCAGATTTTAGAAAGCCATGGGATAAACCCGATTATGTATTACCAAAGTCACAAGATCCAACTTGGCTACCTACGGCTAAAGAAATATCTGTCATAAATGCTCGTATCGTTAAGAAGACTCGGAATAATTATCCAGCGATTCAATCGATCTTTAATTCCATGATAGAGGGATTGTATTTAACCTTTGATGCTTCTACTCGAATAGAAAGTAGATATTTTACATCATTGGTAATGAGCAGTGATTGTCGGAATCTAACACAAGCCTACTGGTATGATATCAATCGGATCAAGTCTGGGATGTCAAGGCCTCAAGGATATTCCCGTTTTAAAGTAAGAACCATCACGATCATTGGATCAGGTAAAATGGGTTCGGGTATCGCTTATCTAGCTGCTTTACGTGGTATAACAGTTTACATGAAAGATGTTTCCTTGTCTACAGCTCAACAGGGAAAGGCTATGGTAGAAAATAGATTGAAGCGAATTGTAAAAGCACAAAAGATGACTGAGGGTCAGATGAATGAGATACTTGCCTTTGTCAAACCTACAGACTCTTTTGAGGTAATTAAAGAAAGTGACCTGATCATAGAGTCTGTTTTTGAAAGCGAAACACTCAAGCGTCGGATTATCAAAGATGTTCATAAATACATGCATTCTGATGCGATTTTAGCCACGAACACATCTACGATTGGTATCAGTAATCTAGCTACATCCATTAAGAACCCAGAGAATTATGTAGGGTTACATTTCTTTGACCCTGTTACTAAGATACCAATGATCGAAGTTATTAAGGGTGAACAAACATCGGAAGAAACGGTGGCAAAAGCCTTTGATTTTGCTAGACAGATCAAAAAGATTCCAATTATCATTAAGGATTCATTGGCCTTTTATACAACTCGTATTTCAAGGGTGTATATTCTCGAGGCCTTCAATATGCTTCTGGAGGGTCATTCTGCTGCTGCTATTGAACAAGCGGCCATCCAGGCTGGTATGAAATATCCACCGCTATTTTTGGCTGATGCTATTGGGCTACAGAATATTCTTGCCTTAGAGGAAAAAGTGATTGGAATATTTGGCGATATATACAAGAAATTAAAAGGGGTAGAAGTCGTGGAGCGAATGGTTCATGATTTTGACCGACGTGGAATGAATTCTGGTGATGGATTTTATTCATACAATAACGGCAAGAAAGAATATCTATGGCGTGAATTATCGGACCATTTCCCTATGTCCAATGATAAATTAGATCAAAATACGGTCATGGAGCGACTGTTATTTGTTCAGTGTCTTGAGGCTATCCGATGTATGAATGCGGGTATGATCGCAACATCAGAAGAGGCTAATCTCGGTTCTATTTTTGGTGCTGGATTCGCTGATTTCAAGGGTGGTGTACTTCAATACATCAACGATTACGGCATAGACGCTTTTAACCGACGTGCTAACGAATTAGCCGAATTATACGGATGGCAATTTATGCCACCTAAACCTTTTGCTGCATTTGCAGAAGAAATGTAATTATTGGTTTGCGCGCTTCGTTCGAGAGTATAAGGTGATGTTTCGATCCGTTAAGAAACGCCAATTCACGCCAACCCATGACTTATACGAATGTAAATTATCGTAAAATTCAGGAGCTATCTTACGAACAAGAGGTAACCTAGAGCCAGGGATTCTAGGAAAATCGTGGTGTTCGTTATGATACCCAACGTTAAATGTAACCAAGTTTAATGGACCATAATATGAATAGGTTTCTTGCCCTTCCTCAAATACATAATGTTCTGAAATAAAATGGCCAGATGTTGGATGAAGGCCACCCGCAAATACTAATGACAAGAATAAATAGAAGAATGCGGAGGCTACAGCTTCAGGAGCAACAAAATAATACACTACAGCAGCATATGAAGCCATTACGGTAATCTGGAAAAGTGCATTCTGAATGATCCATTTATCTACTTTTATCGGTTTAACGAACATAGGTCGTAAGGCGTAGAAAAAGATCTGAGATACAAACCAGATCGTTTTTCCGATAATACCTCTGAATAACATAGCTTCACCTAATGTAGGTATATCTGTGTCTTCACCATCTTTTCCTTGATCCCAATGGTGAACGCTATGATAGTTTTTAAAAGCCATTGCGTATGGAGCGATCATAGGAATATTGGCAATGAATGAAAAGTAATTATTGTGTGATTTCTTCTCAAAAGCCATGTCGTGTGTCACTTCATGTACAGCTAGAAAAAGACCGTGAATGATCGTTGCACCAACAAAATAGGTGATTAGTAAAAACGGAATCCATGATAGCTGATAGGTAAAAGCAGCTACGGACATTTGAAGAATCACCCATAGTACGGTCCAGTATTTCAAAGCCGGATTGATTCCAAAAAGTTCTTTGATCTCAGGGTATTTCTTTAAAATCTCCTGGCGACGTAAGAAATGTGGCTCTTTATCATTGGCCCAGTAATAATCATTTTTCTTTGATGAAGTTACAGTTGTACTCATTGTATTTGTTGATTATGTATGATTTTGCCTGTGTGACATTAATACGATAAATATTATGTTATTCACAAAAGCAAAGATAAAGAAACCCCTTTAAATTTTAAATGCAATTAAAAAAAATGACATCTTCCAAACATTCAATAATAGGGTAGATGATACTACAGGAATCTGAAAATGGATTTACCCGGGTAAAAAGCAGCATCCCCTAACTCTTCCTCAATGCGAAGTAGTTGGTTGTATTTTGCAATACGGTCAGAGCGTGATGCAGAGCCTGTTTTGATTTGACCGGTGTTTAATGCAACAGCTAAATCAGCGATGGTGGTATCCTCTGATTCACCTGAACGGTGCGACATAACGGATGTATATCTATTCTTATGTGCCATATTTACGGCTTGAATGGTTTCGGTCAAAGAACCTATTTGATTCACTTTTACAAGAATAGAATTGGCAACTCCTTGATCAATACCTTGACGTAAACGGGCAGAGTTGGTTACAAATAGGTCATCTCCAACAATCTGTAATGAATCGCCAAGTTTTTCAGTCATGAGCTTCCAGGCTGCCCAATCGTCTTCAAACAATCCATCTTCTATAGATACAATGGGATATTTTTTGGACCAATTAACCCAATACTCTACCATTTCCTCAGGAGATAACTTGCGGCCATCTGATTGATGGAAATGATAGATGTTTTCTTTTTCGTTATAAAATTCAGAGGCAGCTGCGTCCAAAGCCAAATAGATATCTTCACCAGGTTTATAACCCGCTTTTTCAATGGCTGTTAAGATGATTTCCACCGCTTCCTCGTTAGAGGATAAGTTCGGTGCAAATCCCCCTTCATCTCCAACATTCGTGCTGTGTCCTTTTGACTGAAGAACTTTTTTGAGATTATGGAACACTTCTGTTCCCATTCTCAAGCCTTCATGAAAACTATCAGCTCCAAGTGGCATGATCATAAATTCTTGTATGTCAATGGAATTATCTGCATGTGATCCGCCATTCAGAATATTCATCATTGGAACGGGTAACGTTGTAGCGCCTACACCACCGATGTATCTGTACAGAGGAAGACCTGCTGTTTGTGCAGCCGCTTTAGCAATAGCCATTGATACAGCTAATATTGAATTTGCGCCAAGTTGACTTTTATTGGGCGTACCATCTAATTCGATCATAACCTGATCAATTATGGTCTGATCAAAAACACTCTCACCTAACAATTCTGGAGCAATACGATCCATTACGTGAATACATGCCTGTAAGACACCTTTACCAAGATAACGATCTTTATCGCCATCGCGAAGCTCTACAGCTTCGTGCTTTCCTGTGGATGCACCAGAAGGAACAATGGCCGAACCAACAATTCCGTCTGTTGTATAAACTTCGGCTTCAATCGTTGGATTACCTCTTGAGTCCAATACTTCTCTTGCAAAAATTTCTTCTATGATCATGACATATGCTTTTATGTTGGCCCAAAAATAAGAATTTAACCAATAAAATTCCTTTTCCTATCCAGGAATTACACAATTGCAATACAAGATATTTCAACGTGAACATCCTTGGGTAGTCGAGAAACTTGTACAGCCTCACGCGCTGGGGCTGTATTTTCATTAAAGTAGGATGCATAAACGGCGTTAATTCGTGCATAATCGTTCATGTCAACCATGAAAATAGTGCATTTGACAACGTTTTCGAAGGATGTACCGGCCTCTGTAAGAACAGCGCCTATGTTTTTCATGACCTGATGGGTTTCCTCTTCAATGTTTGCCATCTTTAATGAACCGGTAGATGGATCTATGGCAACTTGTCCAGATAAATAGAGGGTTTGATGTACTTGAACAGCTTGACTGTATGGGCCCACAGGTGCTGGTGCTTTGTTGGTTTGTATTATTTTTTTCATGATGTGATATGTTTAAGTAAAATGATCTCCTCTTTTCGTAGATGTCTGAAATGACCAACTGGTAGATTTTTTTTTGATAAACTCGCATATCGAACCCGATCTAATTTTTTCACTTCATAACCCAGTGACTCAAAGATGCGGCGAACGATTCGATTTCGTCCGATATGAATCTGTATACCTATAACCTTAGGGTTATTATCGACCATTTCAACAGCATCAACAGGGGCTGGACCATCTTCTAATGTTAGTGTATTACGAATTTGATTCAAATGTTCCGCTGTGATCTTTTTATTTAAGGTTGCCTTGTAGACCTTGATGACTTCATAGCTTGGGTGTGATAATTTTTGAGCAAGTGATCCATCGTTAGTCATGATCAAAAGTCCGGTTGTGTTTCTATCCAATCTGCCGACCGGATAAATTCGTTCTTTTATGGTATCTTGAATGAGATCACGGACTGTTCGACGACCTTTTTCATCATTCAATGTAGTAATTACATTCCGAGGTTTATTTAGGAGTATGTATATTAAGCTTTGAACTGCTTTAATCTTTGTTCCATCAAATTGTACTTCATCTGATGACTGTACTCGATATCCCATCTCATAGATGACGGTCCCATTTACTGTAACTCGACCTTCTTTTATCAATTCGTCAGCTTTTCGTCTGGAGCAGATACCTGCATTGGCTACATATTTATTAAGTCGAATAGAAAATTCGGCTTGATCAGTCGTAACCATCTTTTTATTGGATGCTTTCGATACCTGTTTTTGCTTTACAGGGCCCTTTTTAGATGGCTTGGATCGTTTTGGTCGCTTTTTCATAAATAGAAAAAAGGTCCTCTCAAAGCAGAAGACCTTTTTGATTAAATGTATATCGTTTAAGCTGGTGGATTGCTCGAATCAGTATTCTCAGTAGAATTATCTTCCAATTCGATCGGTACATCCTCTTTGATCTCAATTTTTTCCTCTTTGGGTAATAATCCCATTTCACGTTTTAATTCATCAAGAGCAACTGAACCAGAAAGAGCCGAATCATTTAGTGCTTTATCGATTTCCTCATCAATAGTTTTAGACTCATCAGCCATTTCTTCATATGCGTCAGATAATGCTTCTTGTTCTTCCACTTTTTCTTTCATTCTCTCAAGCATTGAAATGGTACTGGATGAATCAATATCTGCCAATTGTTTGTTGAGTTTACCAGTAGCTCTCGATACTTTGTCTCTAGCTTCAAGCGTCTTTAATTCATTTTCCCATTTAGCGATCTCACTTTTTAAAAGACGGATTTTTCCTTCCATCTTAACAACCATCTCATCGTATTTTTTCTGGTTGGTCAATGTAACCTGGTAGGTTCTTAAGATATCTTCTCTACGTGACATGGCTTCAGTTGCTAAACGAGTTGCTTCTGCCTCATCCTTGCGTCCGTCAGCTCCCATCTGAACAAGAGCCTTAGCTTTTTTCTTGTAATCTTCAGACTGTTCTTTCAAATTTGTTGCATCACGTTTTGTTCGAATGGCTGTTGCTTTTACCTCAGCAAGTGATTTTAAACTGTCATCAAGATCTTTTTTAAGATCCCGTATGCCTTGCTTAGCCATAATGATAGGTCGTTCCAATTTACTTACAGCGTTATTTGCTTCAGCTTTACCTATTCTAAAAAGTCGTTTAATAAATTCCCACATGGTATATGTAACATTAAATTAGTTCAAAAAATTATGCATTAGCGGTAGACCAAGATAAGATCTCATCTACATTTTCGATCAAGGTAAGTGTTAATGAATTTAAAGATCCTTCTAATTCATTTATATCTAAATTGGCTAATTGTAGTGTGTCTCTAAACAAAATCTTGTTCTGAGGATTCGTCAAAACAAATGCACCATGTACTATTTCACGGTTAATCTGTAGTAAACGCTTGTAGATGGCTGGGTCATCTGAATTGAGATCAAAAATATGTTGTTCCATGATCAGAATCTCTCACTCACAATCTAGGATCATATCATTTATTCCATTAGAATTTTTCGAAATCCGAAAAATTCCTTCACCGCTATCTTCAAAAGTAATGTCGTAACCTAACTCTATTAGGTATGATTTTACTTTATCAAAGTAGTTCATTAGCATATGTCAAATTTTGATTATCTGTAATGCTCACAAAATACACTTTTTTTAA
>CAXQBA010000361.1:0-2148 GCA_964221885.1 Luminiphilus sp.
GCTAAAGGATACCATACCCAAACACTAGAAGACGACTCATACCAGGAAAAAGAAATCTGGATACTATCTCGTTAGTTTTTTGCTTCAAAATCAAAATTAGTACATGAAGGATATAAGCAGACCGTCATTGGTTCGAATCCAATTGGAGTCACTCCAGCCTTATAAAGGGTTTACGTAGCAATGCGTAAACTCTTTTTTTTTGCTCGGTTTGAATGGTAAGTCTTCATGACATCAAACAGAGCACATAATTCGTATATTTATAAATGACTATAAAATACATTATAAAACAATGAAAAATATCCGCATCGATTGGTCCGATTTCATCATGGAAGTGATCTCTGTTTTTCTAGGTGTCATGGCCGTGATTCTTGTCAATAATTGGTCTGAAAATCGACAGAACCACAAACAAGAACAGATCCTGTATCAAAGTCTGGAAGCTGATCTGGAAAGTGAGATCATGGAAATGGAGATCATTTTGAATCAAACGTTGATCCTAGATTCATTATTTTCAGTGTATGTTCCCGCTGTAATGTCTAAACAAGCGGATACGGAGGGTCTATTCCGATTTCTAACCAGACTCGCTAATTTTTCCAGCTATCAATCCAAACATACCACCTATGAAATGTTGACTGCTAGTAACTCATTGCATGCCATCTCTGATCTTGTTTTTCTCAAAGAGATCATCACCCATTATTCACAAGAAGCCCATGTTCAACAAATCGATAATCGATATGCTCAATTTTTGACCGATCAATATGAACCATTTGCCGTTCAGCATCTCTCCTTCGCAGACTATTTTAACCCCAGCGACCCAAAGACCAATATAAGTAATCTTTATGATACACATACCTTTGCCAACCTACTGATCGGATTACAAAAATTCAATACCGATCGTAGGAATGTCTATTGGTATTTTAAAGATCAGAAGGTCGAGTTGTTGGAAAAAGTACAATCAAAAACGGTACAAAATGACTGAGCAAACGAACTACCTTTATCGAGTCGTACTAGCTGATCAATGGAAAGAGGCTCAAAACCACGGTTTGATTCCCCTCAGTCCGCTAGATAAGAAAACAGGCATCGTGCATTTATCCAAACAGATCCAAGTGATTCCGACTTTGACCACTCATTTTACACCAAATGTTGACACCATTATATTGGCGATCGATCATCATCGTATACAAGAGCATCTTAAATGGAATGCAGTGGCCGCTAGAGATGGTGAGGTCTTTCCACATTTGTATCGACGATTAACCCTTGACGATGTAGTTGAACGATACCAGGTTATTTGGAATGCATCGGGTCCGATAGTTGATTTCAATAAAAGCATTTAGGGTGGATATAGTTGTAGACATACTTGATCATAACGTCAATAACACAACTGGGGCCTTAATCTGCATTCCAGAGCACGACACGACGATTCGTTTCGTCCTCGCACGACCTGGTCGTAGAAACATCATGGCCATTGGTCTCAACCCGAGTACAGCCAACAGTGAACGTTTGGACCCGACCTCACGAAATATTCAACAGATCGCCGTTCAACATGGCTATGATGGCTGGTTCTTGGTCAATCTGTATCCAAAACGGTATCCCAAGCCTAAAGACCTCCCGAAACGACAGAATACAGCACTAAGTCTCGATAATATTAATGTGATCAAAAAACTCTTATCCGGTGAGACTTTCATCATTGATGATGTGTGGCTCTGTTGGGGAAATCATGTACATGATCACAGCTATTTGAAACAACAATCAGAACAAATCTTAGATTTGCTTGCTAAATACAAAAAGCAACCCTTATGTATAGGTAAAACATCTTTCAACCAACCAATGCACCCCGCTCCGATGGTAGTCAATACGCAATTAGGTGGTCTTAAAAAAGTCCGACTAATCCCATTCACATTACTAGATTCATAATATTAATGGTCCGAGTCGTTAGAATTGAATCATGATTTAAGACCACACTCCAATTAAACCTAATAGTCTATTTATCAGTGTTTTAAAAATAAAATACACCTATTTGAAACCATATTTTTTCAAATTTATCCAAGGTTTCAACACTATCTTAATTGTTTATTTGTATTATGTTAAAGTATACATTCTAATGATGTATAGCATCAAGGATACATGCTATATCACTTATCCATTAAGATC
>CAXQBA010000362.1:0-2793 GCA_964221885.1 Luminiphilus sp.
TTTGATGACAAAATCATATTATGATTAATAGCTTATAGATATTTGATTTCTTTCCTTAAAGTCAGTAGTTCAAAATAGATCGAATTTCCAAGGTTTATATCGATATGGGATCAGATCGAAATGCTGCTTTTGAAGAAATTGATCATTTTTAAATAGAAGCCCTAGACCTTGTATTGTTAAACTAAGTGTAAAACAACTCATCGAACGGCATTGATTCCAAGCTTTATACATACCTTCCGACCAAAATATATCATCTAATATCAGTACAGATTGATGTGTCATGAAGGGAATACATTGCTCAACATAATTGATTGTTGCCTCTATTGTATGGTTTCCATCGATATAAGCACAGTCTAACGTTTTCAAATCATTGAGTGCATTACCAATGGTATCATCGAAATTACCTAATCGATGATCAATGTTTGCATTCAATCGATGGTGTAGATTGTTAGCGAATTGCCAGGTCTCCGGACAGCCCTCAAGAGTAATGAAATGACCAGATTTCTTATAGGGACCATACATGTATAAACTCATAATACCCAAAGATGTCCCTAGTTCTAATCGGTTTTTTAGTTGAAGGTGTTCAATCAGCTTGAAGATTGTGGAGCACTTAGCAGGTCTAGAAAGAGCCGTTTTAGCTATTTCTGAAATGGCTCGTTCAGACTTTTTTAATCGTCTAGAACCGGCACCTAGATCAGTTACCTGTATCGTTTTATTTGAACTAAGTAGTTGCTGTCTACAAGATTCGATTCGTCTAAAATCATAATAGGTACGTTCGCTTTCAAATACTTCTTCCATTAAGTCAAAAACAAAAGGAGAGTGTATCGTGTAGCGAGTATCTGCCTTGAGGTAATGATTTAAAAGGTACATGATTTTCACTACAATAGTCGAATTAGAAGGTGAAGTCAGCCCGTAGCGTAAAGTTTATAGGTGCTTCGACTCTTCCTGGTTGTATGCTATACATATTATTCAGGACATTATTAACCAAAAATGATGCTTTTGCAAATTTAGTGATTTGATAGGCGATACGTGCATTCAGCATGAGCGATCCATCTGGGTTATCCTGTCTAAAATCATAGATCTTTGTTTCAGCATTAGGATCGAAAGGGAATGAGGTGTTATCTCCATACTCAAGAAAATAATCGATCGCTTCCATGAAAGATAAATACATGACCGTAAATCCAATTGAAAAGTCTTTAATAGTTGCTTGTCCATCAAATTTTACAGTATGTCGATTTCTGTATTTTAGAATATTTTCATCCGAAGTAGAATTTTGTTGAATAAAAACACGACTTAAACTATCGTCAAAATCTTTGTAAGTCGGATTCAAAAAAGTATATCCTGCAATAAGGTCAATATCTACAGGTCCTATATTGCCCTGTCCCATAATACTGAAATCAAGACCATTGATAATGGTATTTCCAATGTTTTGGACTTGATAGGCAATTCCAAAGAAGGCTGCTTGGAATTCCATCATATTCTGATACTCAGACCAGAACCCGGCCAGATCCATAAATCCTTTCCATTTTCCAATCTTAAAACCTTGTTTGAAACCTATTTCTGCTGACCATCCAGTCTCTGATACCAATTCAGGGTTAGGAATAATAGCAATACCACCTGCCGAGGTAGAAATGAATTTTTCTAATACCGTTGGGAAGCGATATCCTTGTCCGAACGAAGCACGTAAGAATGTAGCTCTTGCTAATTTGTAGCTAAGTCCCAATCGGAATATTGGCTTACTTTCAATAGTGTCTTTTAACGGCAGAATAACTTCATTGAATGGAATGGGAAGGCCTGGTATCGACGGAGTGTAACGTAGTGTATCAGGGTATACCGTAGCATTTAATTCAAATCGCATACCTGCAGAGATCGAAAGTTTATCCCAAAGTTTGTAATCCAACTGTGCATAAATACCCATATTGGAGTGTTGATAAATTTCTCCTAAATAGACGTCCGAATCGGAAATGATATGATTACCTACAATTCCAGCGGCCAATTCTAACCCATTGAGCTCCTTAAACTTACGTTGAAATTGATATTCACCATAGAATGTATTGGAACTATTTCCAAAATTACCTTCATTATTGTTATCTATGTAAAAATATCTGAATTGGAATCGATGTCTTCCCTCAAAATTGTCATAGATAGTCAGTGCTGGATCAATGGTCATTCTGAAATTTTGACCACGAGGAGATGGTGCAAGATCTGATTCATAAAAACCAAGTGTTGTATCATTTCGGTTGTGAAATAGAAATACATTCTGGGAACCGATATTTACATTCGTATTCAATGTAAATATGATCTTCTCACTGTGACGATATCGAGTATTGATAGTTACACGAGCACGGTTATTATAGCCTGGTATAGAATCAATAGAACCATTATCCAATGTTCGAAATCCTCGAATAAAAGATCGGTTGTAAAATAGATTGGAACCTAAAACCACATCAAATTTTCCAATTTTACGTCGATGAGCGATCTGAACTCCAGTCTCAAATGGCATATTGGAACCATTCCACCATTTGTCGGAAGGATTCGAAGGATCACCGTACAAAGTACCAAATACACCCACTTTTGTTACGGGTTTATTTAAGGGGTAGGCGGTTCTAATATTGATTACGCCATTTAAAGCAGCAGATCCGTAAAGGGCTGAGGCTGCTCCTTTGAGCACCTCCATTTGCGCAATATTCTCGGTAGGTAGATCAGCCCAATTTGGTAAACCTGCATCAGCCTGTAAAACCGGCATGTCATCCATTAAAATAAGAACACGGCTACCTGTGCCTTGAGAAAAAC
>CAXQBA010000363.1:0-3549 GCA_964221885.1 Luminiphilus sp.
GTAATTTACAATCGGTTCGACTAAGAACTGAAATAGCTCCATTTAATAAATACCCAGGTATATGTTCTTGAGTGTTTGGAAGTGATAACTCGTATCGTTTATTGATCAGTTGTCGACCATGTATAGCATGATTTTCCCATATACCTTTTACCAAGATCCGTTCGTGCAGATAAACTGGGCAAAAGTACCCAACTACCTTTGATGGGTCTTCCTCATTAGGTTCTTGAACCATCATGACGGTGAAACCATCCATAGGATTGTTATATACTACTTCAATGATATGTCCTTGAATCTGTTCCATCTTATTTACGAGCAATTGGAGCACCAATACTATGTTCAGGAATACCAAACCCACTAACAATTTGACCTACAAAAGGTCGTAGCTGACGATTTAATTTTTCGAGTTGTTTACGTAAGGCATCCCATTTTTTTGAAGAAAAACAATTTTCTTTTAAATACCAAGCCCCATCATCGAAGAGCATCTGTAAAACAAATTGATTATACAATAGATCTAAAATAGAAGCTGTCTTATGTTCCATTTTAGATTGGGAATTGGCCAACTGATCCTGGAAGCAGGAAACGACATGAAGGTCGATATGCGCATGAGCTAATATAATCAGATGTTCCTGGCATTTCAGAAAAGTCTGATGAAATGAAAGACCTCGCTTCCTATATTTTTGCAAGCGGCGTATAGCTGAAAGACACAGATCATTTTTTCGATACAACAAAAGATCCCTGTGGTAGCTTTTACTTCGTAGATGACCTTGGTCTATATTATGTGTATGTATGAAGTTTTTCTCTTTGATCGTATCAACCCACATGGACGCAAAAAGTGAAATGATCGAACGCCAATCTGAAAGATTATGCTCTTTTTTAAAAGCGGATAAAACGTTTTTGGATACCAATTGCATTAGTACGGTATTATCACCTTCAAATGTGGTAAAAATATCGGAATCCGCTTTTAGATCAGCAAAACGATTTTCATGTAAATATCCCTGTCCTCCACAAGCCTCTCTACAAGCTTGAATGCTGTATGTAGCGAAAGATGTTACTCTAGCTTTCAATCCAGCTGCCAATGTTTCGATCTCTCGGTAATTTCCATCTGAAATCTGATCGTATCCAAAAGCCAGGTTATCTAGAGCAATATGGTATGCATACGCTTTTGATAATAACGGTATGAGCCTTCTTTGATGACTTGGATAATCCATAATGCATACTTCATTACCACCATCATCTTTAAATTGTCTGCGATGTAGTGCATATCTTACAGCAATAGTTACGGCAACTTTTGAGGCACTTAAAGCAGCTTTAGGTACACATATTCGTCCACCAACGAGTGTTCCAAGCATACTAAAAAATCGTTTATTGGGATTTTCTATCGGACTAAAATACCCACCATTCTGATCAATACCACCAAAGCGATCCAAAAGGTTCTCTCGAGGAACAGAAACCTTATTAAATCTGATACGACCGTTATCTACCCCATTTAAGCCTAATTTATACTGACAGTCTTCAATAGAAACACCATCCAACACATGACCATTTTCATCCCTGATTGGAACAATAACAGCATGAACACCATGACATGTATTGTCAACAACTAACTGACCGAATACAACAGCCAATCTAGCATGCAAGGCTGCATTACCAATATAGTCTTTACGAGCCATTTCATTTGGCGTGTGAATGATGATTTGATCATTAGATGAATCATATGTTAGTGTGGTTTCACAAGAGTTCACATCTG
The DNA here is from genome assembly GCA_964221885.1 of Luminiphilus sp. Taxonomy (GTDB): domain Bacteria; phylum Bacteroidota; class Bacteroidia; order Chitinophagales; family Saprospiraceae; genus Aureispira. The sequence goes on from CAXQBA010000363.1 coordinate 1,748, forward strand.
AACCATGGCCTGTTTCAGTCATCGCGAAGCAGCCAGGTAATGCTAAACTAGCAACATCTTTCAAATACGTTTTGTGATGATTGGTATTTCCTAATCGGGCGATGGCGCCACCAAATAATCCAAATTGCACACCAAACTTAACAACAAGACTAAGGTCATGATACCCTATCGTCTCAAATACTTTGGCAAATGAGGGCATATCATCCTCTCCACCAAATTCGGTTGGAAAGTGAATCCCCCCCCATCCCTGATCCGCTAGAAGACGGCACCAATCCAAAACTTTTTCTCGATAAGCTTGCTTATCTCTCAACAAAACAAAACTGAACACTGGATCTCGTAGTATACGAAAAACATGCGCCTTAAGAGCTAATTTGTCATTCTCTAAAAAAGTATGAAGTTGATGGATTGTTTCTGAGGTATCGTTAATTTCTATATCGTTCGGAGAATCAGAACTCAAATCCATAAAAGGTTCTGCACCAACAAAACGCTCAAGTTGTTGCAACCGTTCAAGGGCTTCTTCATCCCAGTCCGCAATACCTTCCAGTTGCATCCGATGTCCTAATTCAGCACCCCAAGAAATAAATTCTTTTCGCTTTACTGAATCCATTTCTTTCATTTTTGAAAGAATGGTATCATACCAATTCTTCATGGCATCATCACTTGGTGGTGAGCTTGGATTTAACCAACTATCAATCGTCTTTAATTGTTCTGCTCCTATGTTTTTCAATGTATGAAGCTTTTCTTTGATAAATTCAATTTCCGTAGGACTTAATGATTTATCATTCCAAGCTGTAAATATTAAGGGAAGGATTGGTATAAGTTGAGGATGAATGGTAACTGATGACATAAAAAAAGATTAAATTCAATCGAAATCCTCTTGAATTTAATCTTTTTATTTGACCTTCCGAAATACCTTCCCCAAGAATCTAAGGGGAATAAACAGTTAATTTTTGATTAGGTCAATGCCTCTTTCATCAGATCATTCATAAGAAGGATCTCCTCCTTATTATACTTATTCTCTGGATTGCGTAGTAGGTTTATAAAATACTCAAAACTGGTATTATCATCATCCAATTCGATCTCTTCCTCTTCCCAATAAGAAAGTCCATCCAAACTACCATTGGCTTGAATATACTCATAACTTAATCGTATTGATTTAACAATAGAGGGCTGCTCAATTTTAATAAAATCTTCTCTCAACGCTTTCATCTGGTTGATAATATCCTCATCTACTGTGCCTTTTGACTGAAAGGATTTCAAAATGGATTCGATTTTATTTGTGATTTCAGGTATCATAAATTAAATATATTTTAAAATGAATATCAATGATTTATATAGCTATGATTTTTATTTCAATTCGTTCATTCACTGTTTTACCTTCTCGATTGGTATTTAAGGTGATTGGTCTAGACTCACCAAATCCTTTAAAGGATAATCGATCAGCACCAATTCCGCTCGAAATTAGATATTTATATACAACTTCAGCTCTAAATTTTGATAAAATTTGATTTTTTTGTGCATCGCCTCGATCACTCGTATGACCAACTATTTCAATTTTATACCTTGGATGAATAGTAAGTGTTGCAATCAAATCGTCCAATACTGGTTGACTACTTGATTTAAGTTGTGTACTACCTGTTTCAAAATCTAACCCTTTTAAAACAATTACCTGACCCAATCGATAATTTTTTTTGCGCACTCCTACATCCAAAACAATTCGTTCTTGATGTTGCGTACTGGCTAGATCGAAAGGACCACAGGAACAATTAAAGTTGGTGCGCAAATTTGTGACACATACATCA
>CAXQBA010000364.1:0-2923 GCA_964221885.1 Luminiphilus sp.
TAAGGCGAATTTGGCAACATTAACTACAAAGGACACTTTCATTGATAGAATTAAGCGATAATGCCAAATAAAAATTTTGTAAAGTCCGTTTATTTTGCAATTTTTGTGTCGCATCAGCAGTTGGAGAGGTGCCAGAGCGGTTGATCGGGCACGCCTGGAAAGCGTGTGTGCCTTTACGGGTACCGCGGGTTCGAATCCCGCTCTCTCCGCACGATGTTTATTTTATTACTTATTTAATCATTTATTTCGCAAACCACGTTTAACTATGAAAAAGGTTTTCGTTCTATTTCTTGCCTTGAGCATTTCGTTCCTTTCTTCGAACACATACGCTCAAGACGATTCCCTCAACGTTGAGGACACTATTGAAAATGTAATTGACACGGACGAACCGGTCGATAATATAGAGATTAATGACAATGCAGCTCAAACCGATAACGTAGTTATGGAGCGTAGTGCACATCAGGTCATGAAAAAGAATTTCATCGATGGTGGATGGCAGTTTATGGCTATTGTATTAGTATGTCTTATTCTAGGTCTTACAGTTGCTATCGAGCGTATTATCACATTATCATTAGCTACTGTTAACACAAAGAAACTTGTAGCTGATCTTGATGAAGCTATTTCTGGTGGTGATATTGAAGCAGCTAAAAACATTTGTAAAGCGTCACCTGGTCCTACTGCTGAAGTGCTAGGCGAGGGTTTAAAGCGTGTCGATGATGGTATTGATGCTGTTGAAAAAGCAATCGTATCAAATGGCTCAGTACAAATGGGACTACTTGAAAAAGGTTTGGTTTGGTTAGCGCTATTCATAGCACTGGCACCAATGCTTGGTTTCATGGGTACGGTAATTGGTATGATCGATGCATTTGATGCAATCCAGCGTGCTGGTGACATTCAGCCATCCATGGTAGCAGGTGGTATTAAAGTTGCCTTATTGACCACGGTATTTGGTCTGATCACTGCGATCATTCTGCAGATATTCTACAATTTCATCACGTCTAAAGTTGATACTTTAGTCAACACGATGGAAGATGCTACTATCAGCTTAGTTGATATTCTGATAGAGAATAAAAAAGTGTAGGACTCCTGCATATTGATCTCATTCACAATAATTGAAAAATGGTTAATTCTTATAATTTTCTAAAGAAATATGGTGTTATCATAGGTTTTAGCACGGGAGCTGTTATTGCTCTTTTGACCTATGTTTTCATCCTTGCTGGTTATCCAGATATAGAACCCACCAAAGAAGAGTTGTATGACTATGGAGTTTTCGACTTTGGTCTCTATGCAACATATTTCCTTGTTTTCGTAGCTGTCGTCATTTCGGTTGTTTTCTCTGTGTTAAATGTCGTCAAAAATCCTGCTAGCGCAAAAAAGGTGCTGATCGGACTCATCGGAGTAGGTGCTCTTATTATAGTCACTCAAATTATGGGAGATGGAACACTTACACTAGACATGGTAAAAAGTGATGAATCGCTACTCCCACAAGGAGAGATCTTCCAAGATGGAGTTAGTAGTTCATCGGCTGTTAAGTTTGCGGATGGTCTTATCAAAATGACCTATGTATTGATCGTAGCGGCTATATTATCTACGCTTGGAGGTATCATATACGGATTTACAAAACAACAATAAAATGGCGCAACGTAAAATACCTGAGATCAATGCTGGATCAATGGCCGATATCGCCTTTCTATTGTTGGTCTTCTTTCTTGTTACCACGACAATTCAAACAGATTCAGGTCTAAGTGTCTTGTTACCTCCATATGTAGAGGAACCACCACCACCGGAAAAGAAGAATAAGCGTAACGTATTCTCGGTTCAGATCAATGGTAACAATGAGTTATTAGTTAGAGGAAATCCTCTTCAGGATGTATACTCTATTAAGGATAAGGCGAAAGAGTTTATCATGAATTATGGAAAAGATCCTAATTCTTCGGACTCACCTAAGAAAGCGATTGTTTCTCTTTTGAATGACAACGGTACCTCTTTCGAGATGTACGTATTAGTTTATGATCAATTGAAAGCTGCGTATAATGAACTATGGGATGAAGCGGCCATGGATATTTTCGGACGTCATTACGAAGATCTTTCCAGAAAAGACAAAAAAAAGGTTCGTGAAGATATTCCGTTAGTTATTTCTGAAGCAGAACCAACAAGTTTCGACAAATAATTTTGACATAGTATTATGGCTAGAATAAAGAAAAAAGGTAAAAAAGAAGCTCCAGGTATCACAACGGCATCCTTGCCGGATATCGTTTTTATGCTTCTATGCTTCTTTATGGTGGTGACTAAGATGAGAGATAGCGAGCTGATGGTAAGGATTACTGTTCCTGCGGCTACTCAGTTACAGAAATTAGAGAAAAAATCACTGGTTTCTCATATTTTTATAGGGCCACCAACACAGAAGTATGCCGATAAATTAGGAACGGCTCCTCGTGTGCAATTAAATGATCAATTTGCTCCACCTGAGGCGATTCCTGAGTTTATTGCTAATGAAAAGAAAAAGGTAAAAAACCCTAAACTTCACAAAAAAATGACTGCTGCTTTGCGAGTGCACAAAGAAGTTAAGATGGGTATTGTTACCGATGTAAAGACAGAATTACGTAAAATTGATTTCAGAAAAGTTAGCTATTTAGCAACAGATCTGGTCCAATAATTTACATAAATGATTAAATTAAAGCTCCACACTTTATGTGGAGCTTTTTTTATTACATCAAGATGTCAAAAAAGAAAAAAAACAGAAAAAGAACGCAATCGATACCTAAGGGTGATACATCCGATATAATTCCAGCAACTGAAAATGTAAAGGAATCAGTCCAACAATCTATGATTGCTAAATGGATCGATAACGAATCGTATGGTCTGTTTGCAGGTATTCTATTTGCTTGTATTCTATTGGTTTTTGGCGGTTTTTGGTTTACTA
>CAXQBA010000365.1:0-5674 GCA_964221885.1 Luminiphilus sp.
CAAAAACGATTCGAAAGTAATAGATATGAGTTATTGATCGACACCATCGTTGATCTGACAGGAAAACATTTAAATGAATCACAGAAAAAATTATTGACATTTGGTGCTGATGAGGTTGATCTTGTCCGTTCAGGACTTGAGGAAACCATGGTAATGGCTTACAAGGGCATACATGACACATGGCATTCTAATCCCGACATCAAGGATTTACGTACGGCGTCATTCGTGTATTCAATAAAAAAAATAGGCAGTGATTACCTTTCTTTAGGTATTTGGCCTTAAAAATTAATATGTATGAAAAATATTGTTGTTATTGGAGCGGGTACCATGGGAAATGGAATCGCTCATGTGTTTGCCATGAAAGGTTTCAAGGTACAATTGGTTGATATTTCTGAGGATGCCCTACAACGTGCCTTGGGAATCATCAATAAGAATTTGGATCGAATGATCAAAAAAGAGAAGATTTCTGAGCAAACTAAACAGGATACCTTAGCCAATTTAGGAACTACTACTCAGATGAAAAGTGCATTAGCTGATTGTGATCTTGTAGTGGAAGCAGCAACGGAAAATATGGATCTTAAACTTAAGATTTTTGAGCAGATGGATCAGGATGCGCCTGCCCATGCTATTTTAGCCACGAATACCTCATCTATTTCCATCACGAAGATAGCTTCTGTAACGAATCGACCTGATAAGGTGATCGGTATGCATTTTATGAATCCAGTTCCAGTTATGAAATTGGTTGAAGTCATTAGAGGATATGCAACAAGTGATTCGGTCACACAACAGGTAATGGAGTTGTCTAAACAACTTGGAAAAGTTCCAACAGAAGTAAATGATTATCCTGGATTTATAGCCAACCGCATTTTGATGCCAATGATCAATGAAGACATACAGTCTTTATTTGAAGGTGTTGCTGGTGTTGAGGAGATTGATACGGTAATGAAATTAGGTATGGCTCACCCTATGGGACCTTTACAACTTGCCGATTTCATCGGATTAGATGTATGTCTATCCATTCTACAGGTGTTATATGACGGATTTGGGAAAGATAAATATGCTCCTTGTCCTTTACTGGTAAATATGGTTACAGCAGGTTACTTAGGTGTAAAATCTGGAGAAGGTTTTTATAAATATGAAGCTGGACGAAAGGAGCTTGTGGTTTCCGATCAATTCAAATAGATTCAATCTATTGTAAAAATATCTGATAATTTGAAAAAGACCTGACACTTGTGTTCGGTCTTTTTTGTATTTTACAATTATGGACATAATAATATCATACTTTACAGCCTTAAAGGACCTTTCATCTCATCGATCTGTCATTTTATTCGGTGGCATTACTTTTTTTATGCTCATTGAATATGGTATACCATTTTTCAGATCAACGTACTCAAAAGTAAATCACACGGCGTTGAATATTTTCTTTACACTAACGACCATTGTGGTGAACTTTGCCATGGCAGGTATTTTATTTTTTACCTCATATTTTGCGGAGGTGAATCAAATAGGGATATTGAATTGGTTAGGTGTAAATGGATGGGTATTTATGATTCTAGGTCTTTTGTTGCTCGATCTGATCGGTGCTTGGACACCACACTATGTTGAGCATCGCTTTAAATGGCTTTGGCAGTTTCATGTGATCCATCATACGGATCAACATGTTGATGTAACTACGGCTAACCGTCATCATCCTGGTGAAAGTGTGATCAGGTTTGTATTTACAACTTTAGCTGTACTTTTAGTGGGTGCACCTGTTTGGTTGATCATGTTATATCAGTCCCTATCTGTGGTTTTGAGTCAATTCAATCATTCAAATGTAAAGATTCCTTTGTGGCTCGATCAATGTTTACGTATCCTAATTTGCACGCCCTATATGCATCGGGTACATCATCATTATCGTCAACCGTATTCGGATAAGAATTTTGGAAATATTTTCTCTCTTTGGGATAGGATTTTTGGCACTTATGTCGCTGTTGATAATGAAAAGCTTGTTTTTGGTGTGGATACCTATATGGATCAAAAAGAGGCTTCTAATGTGATGGAATTATTAAAATTACCATTTAGTGGGTACCGAAAACCTATTGAGTACGACCAAGAGGAGCAACTCTAAATTTTAATTGAAAAGTAATCTATTAGTCCGTCTTTTTCAATGAGACTTTCAGTATTTTATTATCAAAGATAGGAGATATGTAAAGATATCCGTCTATCTCAATTGCCGTTGATGCAGCACTGATTTGTTCTCCCTCATAATAAAAATATTTCTTAATTGAATTTGTACCTCGATCTATTCGATAAATGACACTAGGGCACGGGTCTTTTTTTCGTGCATGTTTAACAAATTTCATCAGTTTAGGATGTGATGTTACCCAAAGATTAGTTGAGTTTAGTGTTATATTGTCAGCACCTTTGATTCTGGCTATCTTAGTTTTTTCGAGAAGATTCCCGTCTTTCTTTAATAGATATTGGAATAGTTGATTCCCTCTTGTAGTACTTATATACAGGTAATTTTCAGATTCACTTAGGGCTATTCCGTTAGGGAATTTATGTGTGTCTCCAACACGACTCCAATGACCATTTTCATCACAGAATAAGACCCTTCCACTTCTAAAGCCAAAAAGAAAACCAAGGTTATTTCTTCGTTTCTTTTGATCATTCGTTACGAAGAACCCACCATTTTTTCTCACGACAATATCATTGGGTGAGCTCATCCAAGGATGACTGTAGGATGACTGAAAGATGAGCTGTTGTTTTTGGAATTTATATTTAATGATCTCGGATTTTCCTTTGCCATGATGTATCACATCCAAATAGGTACCTGGAGTTCTGTGAACTATATCGATCCCATGAGGATATAGTCGTTTGAATCGCTGGGGTTCTTTTTTGCGTTTCAGAGGAGTAGCAATTGTATCGTTTTTAGAAATACATAAGGCATAAATACCATTATTTTGGGGTTTGTTTTTACGCCATCGATCATTGCAGGACAAAAGAAGATATTTAGTAGCTCCATCTTTATAAAGAGCCATATCTTCAGGCCCTGGACCTGTTACAATAGTTTGAGTGATGGATTTATTGACCGTCTCAGTAAGTTGACAACTATTCAATATTACAATGATTCCTAAGAGTATTGTAGCATTTAGAAGTTTATTGATCCAATGCATATTGACGGATTTTTCTATACAAGGTCCGTTCGGAAATACCCAATTCTTTAGCAGCCTCTTTCCGTTTTCCTTTGTATTTTGAAAGGGCACGTTTGATCATATCTTTTTCCATATCTTCTAGGGATAAAGACTCCTCAATTTCTTCAACATCGCTAAAATCAGCATTATTTTTAGTTGTATTAATAATGATGGGTTGAATAGAATCAGACATTGTATATGACTCTTCGTCAGCATCAACACTTGAATGAGAACGATGGTCTGTTGAGTGAACTACATAATCTGTGGTAGGTTTGTTATCTGTTTGTGGTATGGAATGGGGCATTTCCAAATCATTGGTCTTGGCTATCTCTGCAATCAGTGATTTTACATCATTAATGTCTTTCTTCATTTCATATAGAAATTTGAAAAGAATCTCTCGTTCATAAAAGCCATGATTACTGGATGAATTCTGCTCAGACCCTGACATTTGGTCGGCGATCATAGGAAGATTTCGGTTCGATAATTTTGGTATAAAATCCAATAGGTCGACACCTTGAATCAATTTTTCCTCAGTCAGAACAGATATTTGATCTGCCAAGTTTTTCAACTCACGGATATTACCTGGCCAATCATAATTTTCGAGTAGGAGTTGGGCTCTATCGTCTAAACGAACGGGCGTTGTTTTATAGCGTTCGGCAAAGTCCGCTGCAAATTTTCGAAATAGCAATGCAATATCTTCAACACGTTCCTTAAGAGGTGGCACTTTAATCGGAACTGTATTTAATCGATAATAAAGGTCTTCTCTGAATTTCCCTTTTTTTACATATTCCTCAAGCTTCACATTTGTAGCAGCAATGATACGAACATCTGTGGATTCAACTTTATTGGATCCCATCTTGACATATTCACCTTGCTCAAGAACCCTCAAGAGAAATTGTTGGAGTTGTAAGGGCATTTCACCGATCTCATCCAGAAAAATAGTTCCTCCATTCACTGTTTCAAAATATCCTTTTCGTTCGCTAGTAGCACCTGTGAATGCATTTTTTGTATGTCCGAATAATTCAGAATACAACGTGCTTTCTGGTAACGCACCACAATTGATGGCGATGAATTTTTGATGTTTACGACTTGATAGAGCATGTATAATCTTAGAAAATGACTCTTTTCCAACACCTGAGGCACCACTTATCAACACAGAAAGGTCTGTACCTGCAACTAGAGACGCTGTTTTTAATGCATGATTGAGAGCAGGTGCATTACCAATAATACCAAATCGTTGTTTGAGAGCTTGAATATTCATAGGTGCTTATTTGTCAACAATTTCTCCGATCAAAGTCGCAGAGGTACAGGAATGTATTTTCACCGATACATACTGACCAATCTTAGCGTCTTTACGAGGGAATACACACATTTTATTTTGTGAATTTCGACCTGCTAGATCATCTACCGATTTTTTACTTTCTTTTTCAATCAATACTTTAAAGGTTTGACCAATATCTTTTTCATTGTGACGATAAGACAACTGGTTTTGTAATCGGATGATTTCATTCAATCTTCGCTTCTTTTCCTCCAGAGAAACATCGTCCTCGTACTTTTTGTGGGCTAGTGTATTAGGACGCTCTGAATAATAGAACATATACGACATACTATAATTGGCTATTTCCATGATAGACAGTGTGTCTTGATGTTGAGCGTTAGTTTCAGAGCAGAAACCAGCGATCATGTCAGATGATATAGCACAATCCGGCATGATCTCATAAATACGTTTTACTTTTTGGATGTACCAATCCCGATCATATGTTCGATTCATTTTTTTAAGAATCTCTGAATTTCCTGATTGAACTGGTAAGTGAATATATTTACAGATATTTTCGTACTTGGCCATATTGTAAAGTACTTTATCAGTTATATCTTTAGGATGTGAGGTTGAGAATCGTACTCGAAGGTCGGGAGCGATATTAGCAACATGTTCTAAAAGATCGGCAAAATCAAATTCAATGGTTTCTTCATCATGTTTCCAATGATACGAATCCACATTCTGTCCAAGTAAGGTTACTTCTCTGAACCCACGTTGGTAAAGGTCGGTGCATTCAGCAGCTATTGAATATGGGTCTCTACTGCGCTCTCTGCCTCGTGTGAAAGGAACCACACAAAAAGAGCACATATTGTCACAACCACGCATAATAGTGACAAATGCAGTCACACCATTTGACCCAAGACGAACCGGATTGATATTGGAATACGTTTCTTCTCTTGATAAAAATACATTGATACCTTTGTCACCATCCTCTGCACTTGCAATCAGGTTTGGAAGATCACGGTATGCATCAGGACCGACTACTAGGTCAACAAGCTGTTCTTGTTCAAGGAGTTTCTTCTTTAAACGCTCGGCCATACAGCCTAGTACGCCAACTAATGTACCTGGTTTTTCTTGTTTGATTTTATCAAAAACACGAAGGCGTTTACGCACAGTATCCTCTGCTTTTTCTCTTATGGAACAGGTGTTTATCAATATCAAATGTGCCTTTTCCATGTCA
>CAXQBA010000366.1:0-9857 GCA_964221885.1 Luminiphilus sp.
ATATCTTGGAAATCCCAATAGATATATTGAATAAAATAATTAATGCTACGATTGACACAAAAATACTCAAGAAGGAGAAAGGAAAAATAATTTTAAAGAATTCCCTGATCGAGAACACACCACGCTCTTTGCTGAAATACATGTATTCTTCGATCATTACCTTTGCCGAATGCCATATAGTAAAATAAACCGTAAATCCGATCATTAGTGGTAAGTTGTACAGTAACATGTGAAGTAAAAAAATTGAAAAAGTCTCGATCAATAATCGATCGAATGTTATTATACCTTTCCAAACAAGAAGGATCATAGATAAAGCAACAATCAACAACCCTGCCGATAAGAAAAAAAACAAAATATCTTGTGCAAAGATATCTCGTAAGAATCCCAATTGAGATGAATCATCAAATAACGCTTTTATGGCATCATGTTGATAATAGAAAAGCGCAGAAAGTATAGAGGCTCCCCAGAAAAAATATAACATCCCGAGTGTCAATTCCCTATGATTATTGATATCAGAAAATTGAGATTGCCCAAAATGATATGCTGATATGAATAAAAATAGGATCATACAAAATGTAGGAAAAAAGAACCAGGCAACCATGTACCCTATCATCAAACCAAAATATAATATGTAATAATTCCGCTTGTTGACTCGATCTTTTTCAAACATTATCAAGTGGTCGATGGAACCATGAGGTATTCCTAACAAAATGATCAAAGTGGTTGCAACAAAGAATTGAGTAGACTCATCGATACTGTGGCTCAAAGGTGATATACCAAGAATGAAGAAAGATAAGCAGTAAAATAAGATAGTCAAGCGCATGGCATGAAAACCATAAAAGAGGTCAAAATGTTCTAATTTCCAAAAAAAAAGTTTGCAAGCCTGCCAAATCAGTTCATATTTATATCTTTGTGGCAAACGTGCAAAACTGAAAGATAATTATGAAAATTGGTATCATCCGAGAAGGGAAAACGCCCCCAGATTCTAGAGTGATCTTCACTCCAGATCAATGCAAAATAATACAAGAGAAATACAATATCCAATGTTTTGTACAACCTTCACCAGGACGATGTATAGCTGATTCTGCTTATGAAGAAAAAGGTATTGTATTAAGAGAGGACCTCTCGGATTGTGATGTTCTGATGGGCATCAAAGAAGTTCCTATTGATCAATTGATCGAGGGTAAAACCTATTTCTTCTTTTCACATACCATCAAGGAACAACCCTATAACCGTACGTTACTTCAAGAAATCATCAAAAAAAATATCCGTCTGATCGATTATGAGGTTCTCACCCGAAAAACTGGTGGACGAGTAATTGCCTTTGGTCGATTTGCTGGAATAGTTGGTGCTCATAATGGTGTCATGGCCTATGGTCGAAAGACGGGTTACTTTCATCTTGATCAAATGAATCGTTACACAACTCTCAAAAATGCGTTTAAAGCCTACAATGACCTTGAATTACCCAATATTAAAATTGTTCTAACAGGAACTGGTCGTGTTGCCAACGGCGCAGCTGAGGTACTGGATCATATGGGTATCCTAAAAGTATCTCCCAAGGATTTTTTAAATCAATCTTACAATCAAGCTGTTTATACCCAGTTAGCATGTAAAGATTATGTAGCGCCTATCGATATGGACAAACCCTATGACCAAAAAGATTTCTACACAAACCCAAGTTCCTATCGATCTATTTTTGCACCGTATCTATCTGTTTCAGACCTTATGATAAATGGTATCTATTGGGATAATGATGCACCTGCCTTCTTTTCTCAAAAAGATATTGAGTCTTCTGATTTTAACATTCAAGTAATCGCTGATGTAACTTGTGATATTGCACCGGTATCATCCATTCCTAGTACATTGAAAGCGGCTACTATTGCAGACCCAGTATTTGGATATGACCGACAAACGCATTCCATCACTGAGCCGTATCAATCCAATACGCTGGATATGATGACTGTCGATAATCTTCCCAATGAATTGCCCATTGACGCATCCCAATCCTTTGGAGAACAATTTATGGAAACGGTCATCGAAGAACTACTTGGCATAAGCGATACGGGAATGATCGAGCGGGCTACGATTGCATTGAATGGTCATCTTGGAAGTCATTTTAAATATTTAGAAAACTATGTTTCAGGTGAATGAACCTTTGTACATCCCGATAGTTTCAATTAGGTAACACCGTTAAAACATAGTATATGATAACCATTATAACAGGTACAAATCGTAAAAACAGCAAATCGAAACAGATTGCTTCACATGTTTATGGACTACTTGTTGAAAAATCGAATGAAGAAGTACAATTTCTAGCATTGGAAGATCTACCTGCCGACTTTATTCAACCCGATATGTACGAATCATCTAATCAACATCCAGACATACGTCAATTACAAGAAACCTATATGATCCCAGCTCAAAAATTCATTTTTGTTGTACCTGAGTACAATGGTGGCATACCAGGGATTCTAAAAGTTTTTATTGATGCTTGCTCCATATATCAATACAAGGAGACATTCCACGGAGATAAAAAAGCAGGTATCATTGGCGTTTCCTCCGGTCGTTCAGGTACCTTGCGGGGCATGGATTATATGACGGGGTTTTTAAATTACCTCAAAATTCATGTCATGCCTAATAGACTTCCCATATCTCTAATTGATGAGATCTTACCTGATGATGAATTGACACATGAGAAAACCATTGAATTACTAGATCAATTTACCGATCAATTCCTAGCCTTTTAATCTATCACTCTTCATCATGCTTCAAGCCATTATTTGGAATCCTAGTCCCATTATCGTCGAGATCGGGTCCTATTCATTGCGATGGTATTCGCTTCTTTTTGCTACTGGATTCATAATTGGCTACTATATCATTCGCAAACAATTCAAAGAGGAAGGAATTTCACTTGATCTCTTAGATACCTATCTTTTCTACTCAGTCATCGGTACTATTCTTGGTGCACGTATCGGAAATTGTCTATTCTATGAATTTGACTATTTCTACAATCGTCCGTTAGAGATGCTACTACCCTTTCGTTTTTCACCTTCCTTCGAATTTACAGGGTACCAAGGATTAGCCTCTCATGGTGCTTTTATTGGTCTGATTTCTGCATACTGGTTATTGAGTAGAAAAACGAACCGTTCTATACTTTTTTATTTAGATCGAACCTCTATCGTCGCTGCCTTAGGTCTTGGATGCATCCGATTGGGAAATCTCATGAACTCTGAAATTCTTGGTCAACCTTTTGAAGGACCTTGGGCTTTCATCTTTTCAACATTACCGGCACCTGAGGGCATTATCCCAAGACATCCTATTCAGTTGTATGGTTTTCTTTTATATGTTGGATTGTTTTTATTTATGTTATGGTCCTACAAAATGACATTAGGTAAGGTTCGTCAAGGATATCTATTTACTCAGTTCATCACCTTACTAGGAGCCATTCGATTTACCATTGAGTTTTTCAAAGAACATTATGTTTTTGATGAATCAAACTGGTTAAACATGGCTCAAATCCTATCAATTCCAATGATTATTTTTGGTGGTTACTTTTGGCTAAAATTGAAAGAAAATAATCAATAGGAAATTCCCCTACTTCAATACTCTTTTAGTTCCAGCTTCATACTTATTGTGCGTTAAATTATAAATTCAAAATTTTCTGAATTAAATCTTAAAATTTTGCTAAATTAGTGCGCCCTAAAGCTATGGAATTCCAAAGATTATCGACTCAATACATAGCAGTATGACTAAAACTTACCAAAGAAAACACTGGCTGTTGTTTCTACTATTAATGATGGCCCCCATTTTTCAAATCACTATACAAGCTCAAGTTCGTGTTCAGGTACGAGTCACAAACGTATCTGTCAATAACAATGTAGATTGTGATCCTGATGTATTTTTCATCACAAATAATTCTGATTTTGTAATAGAGTATATCGCCACTGATAATTCGCTGGGGTTCTCAAATAACAACCCAACTCTTTTCGGACTTCTTGGTGATTTCAACTATTACAATGTAAACGGAAATAACGGTCCTTGGTCAAACAATCCAAATGATTTATTCTTTGATCATGAGTATGTATGTCCTGGTGATGTTCCAAGCTCAATTAATATAAGTTGGCAAGGGTATGAAAATGATGATCCTCTTTTTAATTATGACCTCACTGGTGCCTTTTCACAAGTCAGAACAGGCGGTCAGTCTGGCTCGATCAATATCTCTGCAGGTGTAGGAACATACACACAATCATTCAGCGCTAGTGGATCAAGTGGTTGTGGGACACAAAACTACAACATTACCTTTGAGGTAGTTGTCACCTCAATACCTTTCTTCCCTGTTCCTGATAATGTATGTACAGCTCAACTCCTAACTTTCGGTGGTACGACTCAATATAGTTGGTGCTCAAACCAGACACTTGAGCCAGGAGAGCCCGTTATACAAAATGTAGGAAATCATGGATCAGCTTGGTTTTACTTTACCGCACCAGCATCCGGTCAAGTTCGTATCGAAACCGACCTAGGTGGTACTGATTTTGGTACTGAAATTGTACTTTATCATGCAGCAGATGGTGCTGGTTGTATTCATGGTAACAATAACTGGGTAGCATTCCCAGGTGTGAATCCAGTAAAAGATAAATTCGACTATCTTTCCTACCAAGGTTACTCAGATGATGATGTTGTTATTATTAATCCAAATGCAAAAGCAACAGCACATTTCTGTGATATTGCTACTGCTACGGCAAACTTTACTGTCCGAGATGGTCATTCGTTACTCGCCGGTGAGACATATTATTTCCAAGTCACTTCTGACCAGAATAATCAACGTGGCTATTTAAGTATACGCTTGGATGATCTTGGAGGCTCACCTTTTGAAGCACATGATATACCATGTAATGGTATTGATGTAACGACAGATGCTTTATCTACAACTGTACGAACTGAAGCAAATGGTCAGCCTTTTTCCACGCAATTATTCAGAGGAACTTTCTTTGGTGGTGCATCTGTATCTGATGAAGAAATTGGATCGCCATACAATGGTACGAATGCAGATCAATTCCATGCGTATGATTATGTGCCAACCTTACCAAATGGTCTAGATGGTTCTATGTGGGTTCAATTTACTGCTGCAACAAGTGGTCGTATTTATTTTGAGGCCGACATAGACAATGCACTTTTAAATGAAAGTGAAAACAATGCCTTATATGCACCAGATCCACAATTTGCTCCTGGCACTCCATCAGATCTTTATTGTTCCAATCTTGTTCAGATCGCAGATGCTGAAGGAGGTATAGGTGGTATTTTGGGTGGTACTAAAACAGCTGTTATCCTAGAAAGATGCTTGGAACCAGGATATACCTATTATGGTATGGTTGATCCAAGCGGTGCAACAACAGCAGATGAAGCTGAGGTCTGGGTATATGATCCAAGTGCATCAGACCCATCACAAAATCCACCACCAAATGATATCCTATGTTTATCCATAGCTGATACACTTTTTGAAGTTCCTGTTAAACCTGCTTCACAACCGATACCTTTCCAAGCGGTTGCAGGTAATAATACGAATGCTTGTATAGAATCCCTTGCTGGAGAGCCTTTCTCAGCCGCATTAGCTGCTGACAGAGCTGATCAAACAGTTTGGCACTTCTTTACGGTTCCGCCTTCTGGTGTTGTAGAAATGAAAATTCGAGCATATATCGGTCTAGACGGACTAAATTATGCCATCTATCCATTATTCCAAGATAGCTTATGTTATGGAGGTCTTCTTCCTGCTACGTATACCTTGGATGGAACACAAGCAACAGATCGCATTACACCAATAGCATCAGGAACTACTGATTTTGCTGGTGACATCGTAGGTCTATGTTGTTTGACTCCAGGTGCAAAATATGCGATCCAATTAGATGGTTCTCATCCTGGAGATATTGGCCAGTACATCATTGAATATATCAATGAGGTTGAGGTTTATGCTGGTGATGCACAATACTATACAAATGTCTTGGATACATTCAACTATACAAGTGATACAAGTTTTGTCTGTTATGGTGATACGCTATTCCCAAGTATCATGAACGATCTGTTAGGTAATAGTACTGCTGTTTATCCGAATTGTATTGATATCGGATTCATGGTTCACGATAGTTTAAATATTCCAGATTCGATTATCAATGGTAACTTTACCTTTATTGATACTGTATATCAACAAGCTCAATATTGGGTTAATGATGGCACCCAAGCATTTACGGATAATCAAACGCATTATGTTTCTCCCCTAGCTGATGAAATTTCTACTTGGGGTGAGCTGACTTGTCCTAGTGCAAGTTCAGAAAATGGCGTTCCATTTGTTTTCCTACGTGAGATAATTATTGCAGCCACTTACAACTCAGCTAATTGTATTATTGATTTCTCAGCTTCGGGTGGATTGCCAGCATACAATGGATCATTATTTGATTTTACCGTCATCAATAACGCAGGTGACACAGTAATGGCAGGCACATCTGCCAATGGAGCTTTAAATCAATATGCATTGAGTCAGGTTGATACATTCACCATTACCTTTACCGACGGAACAGGCTGTGGAAATTCAGTCGTTATCCAAGGAACACCATGTAATGATCCTTGTATCAATAACCCTGTATTCATTACGCCAGATCCAATAGACTCGACAGTATATACATGTTATCCAGGTGGTGATTCGGCAATGGTTACTATTTTCTATAATGGTGGCGAGCCTACGATTACAACGAGTGACTATCAATCAACTATTTCAGGTTCATCAGCACCAAGTGCTAATGGAACGTATAATACACAAGGAGTTGGTGGTGCGAACCCTACCTCTTTTAGTTTCACTGTTATGGATGGCGATAACTGGCAAGTTATTGTCCAAGATATCAATGGTTGTGCTGATACAGCCTCAGGCTTATTCCTATATAATCTGACCAATTGTTCAGACTATTGTCTATTAAATCCTGTTGCAAGTACATTCAATTATAATTGCAATGTAAATGGAACAGCGCTTGTTGAGATATCTGTTGGTGGAGGTTCTCCAGCGATAGATGGCTCAGACTACACCATTGATGTAACCGGATCTTCCATTATTGGTCAAAATTACCAGAATGTTCAACTTCCTGGTGTGGTTGGTGGTTCAGCTAACTTCTCTTTCGTTGTTGGTTCGGGTGACACTTGGCAATTCGTAGTAACCGATCAATATGGATGTACTGATACCTTGATTGATGAATTTGTATTCGATACTGCGCATTGTCCAATCTGCGATCTATTACCTGTACAAATACTACCTGATCCAGTTGATTCAACTGTGTATACTTGCTTCCCGAATGGTTCGGCTGTAGTTACATTGTTCTTGACAGGTGGTGATCCATTCCTTAATGGTGGCACCTTTGATGTTATAACTAGCGGTTCAACAGTAGGTGGACAAAATGGCACGACACAACATGGATTTGGTATCTATCAATTTACGGTCAACGACTTAGATACATGGCAAGTTATTGCTGTGGATGTGAATGGTTGTGCAGATACTGCTACGGGTCAGTTCATCTACAACTTATCGAATTGTAGTGATATCTGTCAACAACAGCCGCTGTACGTTGGTCCTTATAATTATATTTGTAATGGCGATGGATCAGCAACCGTTGAAGTCAGTATTTCTGGAGGTGCCGGTGGATATAATGGATCAAATTATATCATTGATGTTACAGGCTCTAGCAATGGTGGTAACGTCACTGGTGCTCTATTAGCGGGTGTCATTGGTGATACAGCTGTATATAGCTTCACAGTTGACGATGGTGATAACTGGTTCATCAATGTAACCGATGCGTTTGGTTGTAATGACGATCTTGGTGCAACATTTGTTTTCGATATCAATAATTGTCCGAATTTATGCGATCTAGTTGATCTAGGATTACTGGTACAACCGTATACCTGTTACACGGATAAAACGGCTGATGTAACCATTAATATAAGTGGAGGTCAACCATCATTTGATGGTTCGAATTATCTGATTACCGTGATTGGTTCATCAACGGGTAGTAGTGGTTACCAAATGCAAGTACCAGGAACAATTGGTGATACCACTGATTATACATTCAATGTAGGTGACGGAGATAATTGGATTGTGATTGTTTCTGATGGAAATTGTACGGACAGTGTGAGTGGTCAATTTATCTGGAATGCACAGAATTGTAGTGGATTGTGTAATGATCCGAACTACAACAGTGTCCAGATCAATGGTGGTACAGGAATCTACAGCTACGATTGTGATAGTCTTGGCAATGGTCACTTACAATTAACAATTACGGGTGGTTTACCTGAAGTTACTGCTGGAAATGATGATTATTTAGCCGAAGTCAATATCAATGGTGGACAAGCTACCTATCTCGTTAATTCGAATGGAATAGAAGGTATATTGGATGTCTACTTGATGGATGGTGACAATTGGAATATACTTGTTTATGATGCGTTACGTTGTGACACAGCCACCCTCAGTGGTACATTTGTATCCGTACGAGCTGTAGCTACGACCAATGCAACAAACCAGCTTCTAATCGGTCAATTCGCTGATCTAGATGGTTCGAATTCAACGGGTAATATTATAAGTTATCAATGGACACCACCAGATGATGTTACCGATCCAACCAGTGCAGTAACTACGGTTCAGCCTTTACAAGAAACGGTTTACACCTTAACGGTAGCTGATTCATTAGGTTGTGTTGATTCCGCTTCTGTATTGGTGCCTGTCGGTGTTTGTGTACCATCAAATGCGGCCTTCACACCAAATGGCGATGGAACCAACGACTTCTGGGAAATACCATGTTTGAGTCTGTTCCCGAATCGCGTACAAGTATTTAATAGATGGGGTGTCAGAGTATTTGAAGCTGTAAACTATGATGGAACATGGGATGGTACATCTTATAACCAAGATATTCCTGATGCAACATATTATTACATCATTGAGGTAGATTTCCCGAATTACAGTGGACCTGCCATTTTCAAAGGTACAGTTACCATTATTCGATAACCCCTCAAAAACATTATGATGAAAAATATATTATTTATTTTATCGCTATTTATAATCGTTGATAGTGTTCATGCACAACAAGATCCATTATTTGCTCAGTACAACACTAATAGCTATTTGATCAATCCAGCTATTGCTGGATCAAGAGCCCGTCATTCCATGACGATATTTCATCGCTGGCAGTGGGTTATGTTCCCTGGAGCTCCACATACCTATGGTATCAACTATCAAGGAATGTTTAACAATCTTCATGGTGTAGGTGCCTTGATTTTTGGAGATAATACAGGACCATCCTCTCGTTATGGTGCAAAAGTTTCTTACGCATTTCATATTCCATTAGCGGATCGTAAATATCGCCTATCGATTGGATTAGCAGGTCGTTTTGCATACAATGTATTACGAACAGATGTTATTCAATTGATCGACCCTAATGACAATGCCATTGCTAATGGAGATCGTGGTGTCGCTTCAGGAGATGCTGAATTTGGATTGTATTTTTATGCAAAGAACTTCTTTGTAGGATTTGCAGCCCCTAACCTCTTACAAACACGAATTGATTTTGGTATCAATCCAGAAAGTAGAGATCCTGTCGGTCATGGTTATAGACATTATTTTTTGAATGCAGGTTATAAATTCAATTTTGAAGGGCAGAATTTTGCTCTTGAACCATCGATAATGGTCAAATATGTGCAAGGATCCCTACCTCAAATAGATGGTGGCGTCACTGCGTATTTCTTAAAAGAAGCACTTACCGTTGGTATTTATTATCGTTCACCAGCGTTCCTTTCTTTCCAGACACGTTTCTTATTTGACAATAAGATACCAG
>CAXQBA010000367.1:0-4174 GCA_964221885.1 Luminiphilus sp.
ATCAGATATTATGATGCCTAATATGGATGGGTTTACGTTGATTGAGCACATACGTAACGAAAAAGATCTTCAATGGACACCAATTATCATGCTAACTGCCAAAACGTTGGAAAATGACAAATTAAAAGCCTTGAATCTGGGAGTCGATGATTATCTGACTAAACCATTTTCAGTGAAAGAATTGAAGGTTAGAGTACGTAATCTACTTCAAAATAAATTAGCTAGAGAGGCATGGATCAATCAAGAATTCTTTAAGTCCGATCCAATTGAGAAATCATCTTCAAATACTATATTGCCAGACAATGAAACGGATAAAATCTGGCTTCAATCCGTCAATGAAAAACTCGAATCATTATATGCTGATGCTCAATTCGATGCTACAACATTGGCTCAAAATATGCAACTTAGCAAACGACAACTAGAGCGAAGATTAAAATCAGTTACTGGATTATCACCTGCCAAATACATACAATCATTTCGCCTGAACAAAGCTTATGCTATTTTGGAAAGCGGGTCCTTTGATAGTATATCCAATGTATGTTACGGTGTTGGTTTTGGTTCGCCCAGTCACTTTTCACGAATTTTCATCGAGCGTTTTGGTAAGAAACCAAGTGATTTTAAATAGATGGATGCTGCATCTATTAATCAATAATGAAGGATTTTTGTGGTAAAATACATCAACATATCTTCAACCTCCGTAAAATCATCGCCGTCGACTCTAACATCGGTTAAACGAGGTAGGTGTTGTGCAAAATAAATGTGGTTATTGGCCATCTCAAATAAATTACTTGCCAAGGTTCTTGGATATGGAAAATCAGGATTACAGCGACGTATTACTTCTGCTACCTTTGCCGTAAGATCTTTATAATCCTTGAAAAATCCTTCCCGATTTTCAACATCAACCGATTTTATATGATAGGCTTTGGATCCTTCGGATATGATGATATTGTGAAGAATACTTTCATTTACATACTCGATTGATGGATTTTCTTTTGAAGCGAAGATCAACGTATGGATAATAATACGCAACTGCTCTCTAGCATCTAAAACATTCCTTATATTGACATCTATAAGGTAGCTTACCCATTCCCAATACCAACAAACCAGGTACAATAGAAGCATGTGCTTATTCTCGAAATACCTGTAAACAGATGCCTCAGTAGATTCCATCCGTCGACTTAATTTCTTGAATGTAAATGATTCAAAGCCAATCTCATCAATCAATAAGATACTTTCTTTAATGATACGTTTTCCCAGATTCGTTTCCTGCGGATCTCGAATGTATAGTTTATTATTCAGCGTGATTTGAATACCTACAGCCATGGATATGAATCAATTTCTCTGTAAAAATAAAGGTTTTAACAAAAACTTATAACAATAGGGATAGTTTTAATTTGTAATAGTATTGCTATTATAGAAAATAGTTTTTATATTTGCCACAGTTAATCAACATTTTTTTTAAATAGTAAACAAAAGCAATGCTTTTGGATTATGTATATATATAATCTTGTAGCTTGTAAACAAAATACACCATGAAACATCACGAAGAAGGAATTATTAAAAACTTAAAGTACGATATACCCGCGTCAGTCATTGTATTCTTGGTTGCTGTGCCTCTTTGTCTCGGCATTGCATTGGCTTCTGGTGCTCCACTTTTTTCTGGAATCATTGCAGGTTTTGTGGGAGGTATTGTTGCTGGTGCTCTAAGTGGTTCTGCACTTGGTGTCAGTGGTCCTGCAGCTGGCTTAGCAGTCATCGTACTTTCTGCTATTGATGAACTCGGTGGTGCTTTCGATATCTTTTTGATGGCTGTTGTTATTGGAGGTGTCGTTCAGTTGATACTAGGCTTTGCCAAAGCTGGTATTATCGGGTATTACTTTCCAACATCGGTCATTAAAGGTATGCTGTCTGGTATCGGAATTATTATCTTCCTTAAACAGATACCTCATGCGGTTGGCTACGACAAAGGACAATATGAAGGTTCCATGTCTTTCAATAATCCAGATGGCCACAATACGTTTACTGAGCTTTATTATATGTTTGAAGCCATCAGCCCAGGTGCCGTAATTATCACAGCTATCTCATTAATTATTCTGATCCTTTGGGAACAAACCTTTATGAAACGAATAAAGTTTTTTCAATTAGTACAGGGGCCTTTGGTAGTAGTTACTCTTGGTATTGCCCTTAATTTGATCTTTCAGAATATGCCTGAGTTTGCACTTAATGTAGATCAGGTGGTAAAAATACCTGTAGCAACTGATCTAGAAAGTTTTAAGGCGTTATTTACTCAACCAGACTTTTCTGCCCTTGGCAATTCATCTGTCTGGGTTATTGGTGTGACAATAGCTGTTGTAGCTAGTTTAGAGACATTGCTTTGTCTGGAAGCAACAGACAAATTAGATCCATTCAAACGCGTCTCACCTGCCAATCAAGAATTAAAAGCACAAGGTGTAGCCAATATTATTTCAGGATTGATTGGTGGCCTTCCCATCACACAAGTGATTGTACGTAGTTCAACAAATATTCAGTCGGGTGGTCGTACTAAAATGGCAGCTATTCTACATGGTGTAATTTTATTATTATCAGCAATGGCTATACCATCATTACTGAATTTGATTCCGTTATCAAGTTTGGCAGCTATTCTCTTTTTAGTGGGTTATAAATTAGCAAAACCATCACTATTTAAAGAAATGTATGCCAGAGGTAAAAATCAATTCATACCTTTCATGGTAACCATATTTGGAATTGTATTGACCGATCTACTTATGGGTATCGCTATGGGATTGGTTGTTGCTATATTTAACGTATTGTATAATAATTACAAAAAACCATTCCTTTTCGAGAAAGATAGAGATATGCAAGATGATGGTACCATACGCCTATCACTGGCTGAGGATGTCACATTTTTAAATAAAGCTAGTATACAGCGTACATTAGCTCAGATCCCTGATGGATCAAAAGTGATCATTGATGAATCGAACACCATTAATATTGATTATGATGTTTTGGAGATCATAGAGGAATTCACTATAAATGCTGAATATAGAGAAATTGATGTTGAATTCATAGAACGCAAAGAACCAAGAGGCAGACATCATGCTAATGAATTCGATAAAGCCTTGAGCGAGTCAATCCAGAATACAAATTAAGTTTCTAATTTTAAATTATATCAAATGAACCATCAAAACAGTCTTACTCAAACAGCCGACTCTCAAGCTGCATTAAATGCCGAATCAGCGATCGGTCTTCTCAAAGAAGGAAATCAACGTTTTTGTGAAGGAAATACCCTAAACCGCGATTTACACAAACAAGTTAACGATACAGCATCAGGTCAGTATCCATTTGCTGCCGTTGTCAGCTGCATTGACTCTAGAATTCCTACTGAAGTTATATTTGATCAAGGTATTGGTGATATCTTTAATGCAAGGGTTGCAGGTAATTTTGTAAATGCAGACATACTAGGAAGTTTAGAATTTGCATGCAAACTAGCTGGTTCTAAGGCTATCATTGTAATGGGACATACGTCTTGTGGTGCTGTGAAAGGGGCTTGTGATAACGCAAAATTAGGAAATTTGACACAGATGTTGGATAAGATTATGCCAGCTGTCGATAGTACCTCTACACAAGATGGAGAAGCAAGAAATTCTGGCAATATTGATTTTGTAAACCGTGTTGCACAAAAAAATGTGGAACTGACTATTACAGCAATTAAGAAAGATAGTCCTGTCTTGAATGAAATGTTTGAAAATGGTGAAATTGATATCGTAGGAGCTATGTATGACGTGGCCTCTGGTCGAGTTACATTTAGCTAGATATCAATACCTTATAGATAAAAAAAAAGTCTCGCTTTTGGCGAGACTTTTTTGTAACTCAACTTATTCAAATAACTACTATTATACACGTTTGTTTCTTACAATTAGTGTCAAAAAATATATTGAACACCTTTACCCTGCTAATGTTTGACAATTTTATAATCGTTCACTTGGAGAAAATGGATAAATGAATTCAATTCCAACTTATCTTTTGCATCAAATATATTGAAAGCTCTATTTTATGAATATCACCTTTGTACTCTACAGATATGAGTGTGAACGGGTTTTCAGATAGAAAAATCTGAATCATTTCATTAACGAAATCCAAATTGTTGGAACAGAATTTATGAAGGGTATCATGC
>CAXQBA010000368.1:0-4091 GCA_964221885.1 Luminiphilus sp.
CTGAGCATACAAAACTATTCTTTTTTTTGGTCAATCCAGCACCTCAGAATTATTGGATAGAGGATATCAGTCACAAAGTTCAGATACTACAAAAACGAACCCATCGAAAAGTCTATAGTGCCCCTAAATGGATCGGAAATGATCTTTTGCAAAATTGGGGACGATTGATCAAAGATAATTTCAGGCTATTATTCAAAGATGATACCTACTTGAACCAATATGATGATTCATCTGTCGATGAACCAAATCATACAAGATTACTTGGTATGATCCAGCACCAGATTTATCATAATGAGCCTTTACGAGATGAAACCTCTGGACAGATTATTAAGGTCTTTTCAGAAGACTTATTAAGAGATGGATCCATAACGATTAATGCTTGTTTCACACCACTGAGAGAAGTAGAAGTTCTTTATAATTACATCATTCATACACTTGCCCAGTCTGATGAGGCCATGTCTCCAAGAGATATATTAGTCATGACCACGCATATCGATTTATATGCGCCCTTGATACGAGCTGTTTTTGATAATGGCCCAATAAACTTGCCTTACACTATTGCAGATGATAGTATTGATAGTGATGATAATTTATTTTCAGCATTGGAAGCACTACTTCAATTTAACGATGATACGTTCTTTGCAGAGGATGTTCTTTTGTTATTGAACCATCAATGTATTCGTGATCGATTCAGTATCACAGATGAAGAAATGGTTCGTCATTGTATTATTGAGTCAGGGATTCGATTTGGAAAAGAGGGAGATCCTTTTCTGGAGACTGATATTATCGGATGGGAAATGGGACTAAAACGGCTTCTTTATGGCATTTGTCTACCCGACAATATTTTCTATCAATCAAATCTATCTACTTTTATTCCATTAGACATCACTGAAGGAGCTTCTGCACATCAACTTATACATTTCATACATTTTGTCAGACAACTTTTAAAATTTTCATCGGAAAAAACGACAGATCGCTCGATAAAAGAGTGGATCAAATGGATCAAAGAATGGGTTGAATGTTTGTTACATCGCGAAGGTGAATCTGACAACGACGATTATCATTCATTTCTCAATCTCTGTGACCGTCAAGAACAAAACCAAGCTACAATAGACGAAAAAATCAGTTTTGAATTGTTCACAAAGTCCTTTATTTCACAACTGAGTAAAGAGAAACGAGCAAGTTCATTCTTACGTGGAGGCATCACGATATGCTCACTTATACCTATGCGCAGTATTCCATTCAAGATTATTGCTATGCTAGGACTTAATGATCGAGATTTCCCACGTAAAGACACCCCAGTCAGCTTTAGTTTGATCGATAAAAAAGTTGAGGTCGGTGATCGAAATATAAAAGAAAACGATAAACACCTTTTTTTAGAAACGTTAATCTGTGCAAAAGAACGATTGTACATGAGTTATATCGGTTTCAATGAAAAAACGGGTAGTAAACAACCACCATCTATTCTACTAGATGAAATGCTCAATTACATTGATGAGCATGCAACTGTAGATTCCACTCGCTCTTTTCTAGTGACAAATCATCCGATGCATGGGTTCAGCTATCGGTATAACCAAGATGATGAATCACTATACTCATACTTTCATTATCCTGCTCATTCACCTCACATAAAGCTTCCTACAATAACTGATCTTTCAATGGATGAATCCATTCTACCTTTATCAGATCTTCTATCATTTTATTCCGATCCAATACCCTTTTATTTTAATAAACATTTAGGAATTTATTTGAATAACGATGACGATACGATACCGCAAACTGAAATGAATGATCTATCACCTTTAGATAACTCGATCATTCTATCTCAATTGATCAAAGAACATAAACTTATAGATCCAGAATATTTTGACAGATTACGCCTTAGCAATCAACTTCCCTTGCGGACTATGGGACAGATCTCATATGAAGAGATCAAAGAAAAAGCAACTCAGATTCAACAATTAATAAGCAAGTATCTTGAAGATTCAAAAGAGACCATCCCTATCAATTATCCGCTGGATCTTCCTAGAAATTATCGATACACCATTCAAGGAACCATCGATAATATGTATGGTAATACTCATGTGACATACAATACGAGTAGTAAACTGGAACGAAAAATCATTAAAGATGCCATTCAACATCTTTTTCTTAATTCATCTACCAAAAGTCATCATAATAGTGTGTTTTTACATTATAAAGATCCAGAAAACACCCACTTATATATTTCAGAATTAAAAGAAATACGGACAGATCTGATCCAATCCCTGATAGCGTTTTATGATCAGCATAAAGAAACCCTTTTTGTCGATCGTCATTTTATTGAAATTGAAAAAATAAGAAGTGAAAAAGACTATGCCCAGAAGGTGTATAAAGAGATATTCCCAAATACACCTGACAAGTATGTAAGTCCTTATGCAAAAGAGGCTTTCCGATTAAAATTATTTGATGTTAAACATATTGATCTGATCACTCAATTTCAAGTATTGGTACGCCAGGTCATTCAAACCGTCTTTACAGATTATCCACAGAAATAACATGCCCTATTCAACATTCGACATACTAACAAATCCTCTAAGAGGTGCCAACCTCATAGAAGCCAGTGCTGGAACGGGTAAGACCTATTCCCTAGTTATGTCTATGTTACGATTGATCCTTGAAAAGGAGATGAACTTACCGGATATTTTAATGGTTACGTTCACAAATGCAGCAGTTGCTGAATTAGAGATTCGAGTAAGAGAAGTGATACAGCAAGCCCAACAATATTCGACTTTATCCGACAAAGACCACATTCGGATCATTGTAGAACGTGCTATAAAGAACAAAGGGCTAACCGAAATAAAAAATCGCTTAAAAAGAGCATCCTTACACCTCGATGAGTTGTCCATTTTTACCATTCATGGATTTTGTCAACGTGTGTTACAGCAATATGCCTTTGAAACAAAACAGGTTTTCGACATTGAATTGCTACGTCCTGAACAAATGAAAACCATACAAGAAATGATCATCGATCAGTATTGGAGAGAGGAATTCATTTCGCTGGATCGAGCTGATTTTGAATTGATCACTCGTGATAAATTTATTCACAAGGAAAACATCCAACAAGTTGTCAGTGCTATCCAAAGTGAAAAGGAAGTATATCCATCATATTTTAAAAAAGGCATAGATATTCATGAAATCATGCATCAATTTAGACAAATTCATCAACGGACATATGATCTGTTTAATAAGGTCAAAATTGAACATTTTGATCTGTTGAAAATAGAATTTGATAATTTGCCTTGCAACGATAAAACAAAAAACAAATACAAACCTTACCTCCGTGATGCAACTCGATATTTAGAATTCTTCTTTGCTCAGAAAAATAAAAAAACATATTGTAAGGCTATCCAAAAACACAACGATAAACTCCATGTACAAATCGAAGAATTGGAGCATTACCGATTGCAAATCGAAGAAGCTGAGAATGAACTGACCAAAAGGCTATTTGCCACCTCTGCGCATCAGATTCGTGACCGAATCGTTGACCACAAAAAAGAAAAGGGTCTTCTCAATTTTGACGACCTCATTGTTAATGTACACGATGAGATCAAAAACAAAAATAATAGTGCCCTAATTCAATTAATACGTAGGAACTATAAAGTAGCCTTTGTAGATGAGTTTCAAGATACCGATCTATTACAATTTGATATTTTCAATTGTCTGTTTCAGCAGAGTGATCAACATATTTTATTTTATGTTGGCGATCCCAAACAATCGATCTATTCATTCCGAAAAGCAGATATCAATACCTATTTCAAGGCACGAGAATCAGGCGTTCAAACTTTTCAAATGGGCTGTAATTTCAGATCATCATTTGCTTTTGTAAAAGCACACAATGATTTTTTTACACCTTATGAGAATTTTGATGGGTTCCTCTATAATAATGACACAACAACATTGATGTTCAATCGAGTCGACCATGCTGAAAACAACACTGGTGTTTTTGTCGATAAAATAGGTCAAATAAAAGATCAATCTGGTATCCTTCTTCTTGACCGAAATGAAAAGGACAGCCCTGAATCATCAGAAATCATACTTTTATTTGGATC
>CAXQBA010000369.1:0-6432 GCA_964221885.1 Luminiphilus sp.
GTTTTTTACAGAATAAAGCCGTCATTTCGCTACTTTCCTTCAGCCATTTTTCAGAGGCTAAACTCACACGTTCCATAGGACGGGGATCGTCATTGATGGGTGAATAAAGTCCATAATTCATTCTTGGTACAGGTGTTGTATCGGCATAGGCAACACATTCATCAGGATATTTGTCTAACCACCAAAAAGGGGCATTGACATGTAATCTGAAGATAACGGTTGCATTGGGACATGCTCTAAGTAGGCCACGAATCTGTTTCTGGGCCAATGAGATATCCAATTGGCCGTTTTCGTTCCACATGTGTTCAAATGAAATATCCAACTGGTACATTTTGAAACCATTCTTACCAAACAAGGCTAAATTATGTTGAGCAAGTTCCTCCCAGGTCCATCGACCGCCAGGAACATCTGTCAGTCCATATTGGATTGGAGCGTGTACTTGTCCATTGATATGAATTGTAGGAATGTTCAGGTGTTCTTTAACAGCCGCCTCATATCCTTTTCGGGGGTATTTAATGGGTGTCTTTTTTTGTCCCAATAGACAATTTGGTAGCATCAATAATGCTCCTAAAACAAAAAAGGAAAGGAATAGGAAGGGTACATATAATTGCGTTCGTAAGCTCATTTTATTGACTTTTTGGTACCGTTAGCCATTTATTAGGTATCGGTTGACGATGGTAGTTTTTGCTGCTAAAAAATAAACGCAGGGTGTTGAAAGACCACCAATTGAAATGGTCGATTTCGATTGAATACGTCCCTTTTTTCAATCGAATCTGTCCTGATTGCATGGTTTTGTAGTGAATACCATCATTTCTTATGATTGATTGATCATCAATACGTAATTCAGCTCCATCATCAGATTGAAGATAGAAAAAATACCGATCATTTTTGGGTATATGAAGTGTTGCCTGGTAATTCATGGCCCAAAAATTAGGACGATGTTTGATACGATCACTATTGAGTTCCAATACTTGGCCAACAGTTTTAGGTGCTAGACTATCAAGAGAAATCAAACGGTCAGTTCGTATCGGATAATATTGATAGAGCCATCCATTTTTACTTGTATCAAAAGGTAGTTCAGATACTGTTTTCTTATTTCCTTGAATACCTATTTTGGTTTTTGGGGAATGTTGAATAGTTGAGCTGAATTTATATGAACCGGCTGGTACAGAAAACACGGCATAATTCACGCCATTTTCTTTACATGTTCGTGTAAAATGAGCATTCTTTTGGTGAGAGGATGGTAGTTTACAAGGAAGATATATGTCTGCATTTGCCCCCTGTGGTATGATAATTCGCCATGTGAATGCTCCATTTATATTTGTCCATTGGCTGGTTATCGGACCTTTTGGTGAATGATAAACAGATTTGATACTATCTAAAGATCTAGGTATATACGGTTTTAATTGAATAAGTTCAAAGGCAGTAGCGTTTGGGGCTTGATCAATGCCTGCTACATGTTTAAAAAGCCATTCTTGAAGATCTCCGATCAACATGACATGATTCTGAGATTTTTTTGGATCATGATGCCAACTTTCCCAAACAGTGGTTGCCCCATTTTCAAGCATAAACCCTAAACTTGGATAGTTCATTTGCGTTGCAAGTTGGTAAGCAAGATCAACGAATCCTAGTTGGGTAAGAGTAGTGAATAAGGTTCGATTCCCTACAATACCCATGACCATAGTCGTGTCAAATTCAACGGTTAATTTCTGATATAGCTGATCGGCTAACTTCTTTTTTATTTGTTTTTTTAGATCAATATGACGTATAAAGAGGAGGAGCTCTGTCGGGCTGTACGGATCATTTTTTATAATGGTATTCGTGAGAAATGTATGTTGAATTTGTTGTTGTATCTCATGGATATATTCGCGGTAGACTTGTGTTTTTTCAGTTTGATTTGTTACTTCTGAAAGAAAGATAAGACTTCTGAGAGCGTGAATGAATGAACAGGATGGAAGAATCGTTGAAGAGGATAGAAGTGACGGATTTACATCGCCATCAAAGGTCGGAACCGACCAATCACTGTATTGATCGATATGTATCAATAGGTCGTCACCCCTAAGTGAACAAATGTGGTTAATCCATTTGTCCATAGATTGAAAATGTGATCGTACCAGATCGATATCACCATATCTTTTGTAGAGAACATATATAAATTCGATGTATCCCATGGGCCAGGTTACATTGTCGCGATATACTTCCCAAAATGCGGGAGCGAGGTTCGGTAGAGCACCCGTTTCTTTTTGTTCTACCTGTATATCTTGGATCCACTTATTGTACAGTGCTCGAATGTCATGTAGATACGCCTCTCCCCGGATGGTACCCACTCGATCACCTAGCCAACCAAATCGCTCATCACGCTGCGGGCAATCCGTAGGCATATCGTGATAATTGTTCTGAATCGTTCTTTTTGATATCTCGAACAATTGATTTAGTGTCGTATCTGAACTTACAAATTGGCCTGTTTGAACTAGGTTGTTATACACATGACAGACATTGATTTGAATCGAGTCTATCAGATGTTTGGGTGCTTCAATAGTAGCATATCGAAAACCATGATAACAAAACGAAGGTTGCAGAATCTTGATGGCATGCTGCTCGTCTAGATAATAGGTATTTTGCGATGTTGCTCCACGAATACTTCTTGTATCCAGCTGCCCTATTGTGTCCAATAATTCTGCATATCTGACCTTTATGTATCCCGAACTTTTTTCTGGAATATGAATCTGTAGCCAGCCACTTATATTTTCACCAGCATCGATCAAACAAAGAGTATCATTTACTCTTGAGATCTCTTTTGCTTCAAATATTCGATTAATACGCTGAGCTGGTATCTTGTTTTGGATTAGCACTGGATGCCAAGAAGTATCCAAAGATACATTTTGCCATATGTCAGATGAAACATCCATGTCAGCTTTAGCCCAGTTATGAATATGTTTTGAATAGTCTGTAACTTCTCCATGGTACTCATTGTTTTGACGGATAGGACCATCTGCTGTCATGAGCCAATCTAAAGAACTACCAACAACGGTCACGGAATCATTTTGATCATGAATGTGCAATTGCAACCATAATCTTGGTAGTCCATATTGACGAAATCCGTTCTTTTGAAGATTGTATTTACCATTACCAATAACAACTCCCAGAGCATTATCACCTAAATGTAAAAGTGAATCAACCCGGTAGCTAGAGTAGAGAACCATGTTATCGTACGCCGAACTGGCTGGCTGAAGTTTATCTTTCGTAACGGCTTGTCCATTTATAGATACATCATGCAATCCAATACCTGCAACGTGAATTGTAGCTTTTTGCACCTCGATATCAGTCGGTATTGAAAATGCGTGATAAAAATAGTGAGCTGCTGAACGATAGGCAGTAGTTGCTGAGTCAAATGATATTGCTGATCTGATCCACTGAGATCTTTTGGGTAGCAGCTCATTTTGAATATCAGTTTGTGCATGAAGAAAGGTCGTAACGAAAAGAACGTTAATGATGATGTTGAAGTAAGAGAGGCGATATGAAAAATCTGGTGGTATCAAAAGCCCTGAATATCTGATGAGTTATGTGTGTGAATATGTTTTTTCATCTTTTTATAAGAACGGATCGGAGTCTGATTGATCTGTAGTTCGTGAAAGGAACATTGATGAACATCATCCAATACAATGGGTACTCTGAAGTCTTTTTTGACAGTATTTAGTCGAACATTTTTGAAGTGAATCTGCTGGGCATGTCGTACGTAGAATCCCCAAGCAGGTAATTCTTTGAACATAGAGTATTCAGGATATTTTGCTAATAGCTCCGGTATACTATCCAAGGATTCTAAAGGAACATTAGCATAGTTAGGGTTTGCATCGCCGGGATAATTGATCTCAATATTTTCAAGTGTTAGGTTTTCAATGGGTTGCTCAGGATGTCCTACGATCACAGCTGGTGATATATTTCGAGGTTGGTCTTCGATTGGTCCTTCATACATATAGCCTCTATCTGCTTTTTCTGCAGGTACATTAACGGTCACGTTTCTGATGTGAATATTCTTCATAGAACCAATTTGCCCTTTGCGGCGCTCTCCAATTCTTATAAATAGGGCATTTCCAGTGTTCAAAGCCTCTAAACTATCGACTAAGATATTTTCAATGACGCCAACATCTAACATGGAAAAGGTGATTGCCGATCGATAGGTGTCAAATACGGTATTTTTAAGGATCGTGATATTTTTGTAGCCACAATGACTATACGTACCAAATTTGATCGCTGAGGCACTGGAACGAATTCGATTGTTGTATATCAAGATATCTTTACATGGTATCGTCCGATTATGCGATTTTAAGCAAATAGCATCATCTGATGCATCAAAATAGGAGTTTGATATGACAACAGAATCGCAATTGACAATATCGAGACCATCATTATTCCAATAGTTTTTACTATTGACAGAGATTTTGTCTATTAATAGATGTGAACATAGATCATATTGTTGGTTCCAACTAGCTGGATTGTTAATACTGACCCCTTTGATTTGAATATACCTACATCGTTTCATGTAAATATTTTGTGGACGGATACGAGCATATGGGCGATCATTAGAAAATCGTGGATCGATCACCACGCCTTTGTGGATCAAGTTGACCAGGTTGGTGGCCACTTCATAACCTCGACCGTCGATAATGCCGTTGCCTGTAATTCCAATACTATCTTGATCAATGGCAAAAATCATGGCTGTCCAATTCTCAGCATATTCATAATCATAAGGGTTGGTTGAACCAACAAGAATAGCTCCTTCTTTCAGATGTAGGGTCACGTTAGATTTTAGATAGATGGATCCAGTAACATATCGACCAACTGAAAAAACCAACCGACCGCCACCATTATCATGTATGAAATCAATAGCCGCTTGTATTGAAGTCGTATTGAGTGTTTGTCCATTGGATTGTATACCGAATAACGAAGCATCGTAATCCTTCGCCTGTAGGAAACTGAAAAAAATAATGAAAAGAAAAGTGAAGCCTACATTCATATCAATTGTATTAGATAGCCTAATATAGCAGATTATAGCATAAAAAATGCGTTGATGTACCGATTAATCATCCCATTCTTTTTGATACGGATTAAACGGATTAATTTGATAAATAATACGTAGTTTGTGTTAAAATGAGTTTGAATTTAAATGAATAACCCATCTACGAGAATAGTTGCAGCGATTACCCTACTATTATGTGGTTGGATCTTAGGTTTTTTGCGCATCCCCTATATTGATATAACCCAATCTTTTTTTATTGGGTTTATTGCAGGATTGTTTTTGTTGGGTCTTTTTCTTTTAACAGCATATATCACAAAAGCAAACTGGCTCTTTAATAGCATTTCTGCTAAGCTATTTCCTCAGTTTTTGATTCTTGTTGTTCTTTTTGGTGGTCTATACATGAGTTTGTATTTGCAGGGCAATCATTACAATAAGTTGATCGAAAAAAAAGATGAGCGGATAAATAACTTGAATAAAGATCTTAAAGCAGTATCTGACCGAGCAGAAATGTTGGCCATCAATCAATTGATCGATCAATTTGATCAAACATGGCAGGTATCAGATTCGCAAGCCCTTAAGAATTGGATGGAACAAGTTGTTGGGATGACACAGTTATTGACACAATCACATAATGCTACATCTGACACGCTAAAAAGCGATATTGCTAAAGGATATTTGGTTGAAAAGTTGCTGGAATTGGATTTAGATTCTTCAACATGGGTTGATGTATCTTCTCAATGTGATCTAACCTATGCCGATCTTAGAGGACTTAATTTAGAGGGGGTGAATTTCTATGATTGTGATCTTTCGTATTGTGATTTAAGAGGTGTTAATATGCGTGGTGTTACGATGATCGATGGTTCTTTATATCGATCATTATTGGAAGGTACGGATCTGCATAGATCTAGTTTTTCAAACGTAAATATGTCTGCTGCGAATCTTTCATATGCAGATATCAGTATGGTTCAAATGTTCGATTCTGATTTATCTTGGGCCTCTCTTAGAGGCAGTGACCTCAGTCAAAGTTCTGCAAAAAATTGTAATATGAAAGGAGCGATTCTTCTTCATGCATTGATGGATCAGTTTTCATTTGAAAATGTGGCAATCAAAGGAGCCTATGTAGATGAGGATTGGTTTGGGAAATTAAAAGAATCTGATGTTCGTGGATGGATCGAATTAGACTCTATGTACATGCTTCGAGTTCAAGACCCCAGATATGGTGTGGATGCTCCTTACTCGGTGATCATCAAATAGTTCAAAGGGGAATATCCAACTTCATGATACGGTTCAACTTATTGGCATATTGGATCATTAAAGGACCTTGCTCATCAAAAGGTTGGATTCGTATCGAGAAGGACCAACAATAATAGGCACAAAGATCATTGAGATAGAGATCGGAAGAGCACACGTCTGAA
>CAXQBA010000370.1:0-2277 GCA_964221885.1 Luminiphilus sp.
CGTGCATGGCGGCAAATTAAATTTAAAATCATTCTAAAAATTCTGATCGGTTCTATACTTGCAATTCCCGTTGGGATTTACGCTAGGATATATGTTCCTGAATGGTTGATTCGAATGTTGGTGGGAGGTATGTTGATGTCCTTTGGTGTATATGGGCTATTCAAACCATCAATTCCAACTGTTCAAAGTCAACGATTTGATGTATTTATCGGTGTGATATCTGGTTTTTTTGGTGGTGCTTACAATATTTCAGGTCCACCTTTGGTCCTTTATGGTGTGATGAAGAAGTGGGATCCACCCTCATTCAGAGCTACATTACAAGGCTATTTTGGTTTCGTTACGTTGACGATCATCGTTGTTCGTTTGTATGGTGGTTTTTTTTCTCAAGAAAATCTTTGGTATTATTTTATTTGCGGTGCTCCTGTTGCAATCATTACAGCACCAATTGGTAAATATTTTAATGATAAATTTACGAGTTTACGTACCTTTCATAAATATGTCTATGTCTTGATCATTCTATTAGGTCTCATTATGATCGGAAAAGCTATAACATTACTATGAAACGAATTATTTGCACGGTAACGAATGATCTGTCCTATGATCAACGAATGATTCGAATTTGTTCGACTCTAGCATCTGAAGGTTTCAAAGTAACGTTATTGGGGCGAAACAAAAATCGATCGATTCCATTGAAAGATGAAGTTTTTGACCAGCATCGCTTTCAATGTATCTTCAACAAGGGAAAATGGTTTTATCTCGAATATAACATACGATTGTTTTTTTGGTTACTCTTTGCTCGATATGATGCCATTTGTAGTGTAGATCTAGATACCATCGTTGCTGGATTTATAGCTTCAAGGATACGTCGAAAAATACTGGTCTATGATGCTCACGAGTTATTTACCGAATTACCTGAACTAATCGGTCGAGACAAAACAAAGGCTATTTGGAAATATGTAGAGCGAACCGTCATACCCAAAGTTGATGCAGCATACACCGTTTGTAATAGTCTCAAAAAAGAGTTTGAGTTCCGATATCAAGTTTCATTTGATGTTGTTCGGAATGTACCTCTATCCAACCCGGCTCCTTCAATAAGTTCACTCCCTCAAGAACAGCCCATCATTTTATTATACCAAGGTGTTTTAAATGTTGGAAGAGGTCTGGAGGAACTAATCGATGTGATTGCTGCACGAAATGATTACCATTTGTGGTTAGCAGGGGAAGGTGATATGAGTGCACAACTTCGTGAAAAGGTATTGGCAATGCAACTATCTGACCGTATCACATTCAAAGGCTATGTAGCACCCCAAGAACTAAAGGCTTTGACCTTGTCTTGTCATGTAGGTGTCAATCTATTGGCAAATCAGGGATTGAATTATTATTATTCACTTGCAAATAAATGCTTTGATTATATTCAAGCGGGTAAGCCCGCCATTCACATGCGGTTTCCTGAATATCAAGATCTTCAGGAACAATACGAAACATTTGTTTTGGCAGACGATCTATCATTTAATGAGTTGAACAGATGCTTAGATCTAATAAAGCAACCCCAATTATACCATCAGATGTCAATGCGTTGTCAAGAAGCTTCTCGTATATTAATATGGGAAAATGAGAAAAAGACCTTAATTGATATTTACAACAATGTCTTTAATACATGACAGAAGCGCTATATATAGATACTGAAGCTAAGATGAACCGATTTGAAACAGAAATGATAGGTAAAACTATGGTTTCAGTTGATTTTGAATTTGATCGGAATCGGTATAGATTCGGTTTTAATATGTGTTTGATCCAGTTAATGGCAGATCAACAAGCGTATTTGATCGACCCTTTATCAGATATTGATTTGCAACCCTTTTTTCGATTGATGGAGGATCCAACAATTATCAAGTTGGTTTTTTCATTCGGAGAGGATCATCGATTGCTAAACAAATATGGTTGTTTCCCTCATCAAGTTATTGACCTTAAAGTACTATCCATTCTATTAAACTTCGAGGGTATGTCATTGGCTCGACTATTGAATGAGACCATTGGTATTGAATTAGCCAAAACATCTCAAAAAAGCAATTGGTTCAAACGGCCACTATCAATGCAACAGATATCATATGCTATTGATGATGTATTGTATCTGCAATCACTCTACAATCATTTGTGTCAACATGATAGATATAACGCAATCTCTGAATGGATGGATGCTGAAATAAAATTACTTTCGGACCAAGATTATTCCACCATTGATTTTGATAAACCATACAAAGAGAAAGAAAAAAGATC
>CAXQBA010000371.1:0-5431 GCA_964221885.1 Luminiphilus sp.
TGCTGTTTCAAATATCTTTCTCCGTACTGAGCCTCCTCAGCACTCATTTTATGCGTTTCTTCCAACGCCGCTTCTTTCTCTTTTTTCCCCCTATCTACTAGCCAAATTTCTCCCACTAGTATCAAAATGCGATTGCAAATGTCACACTATTTTGCCAACTTACCAAACCTTTTTGCAAAAAATATTTAAAAGATTTAATACGCAGCTAAATAAACTGGTTGTACTTAATGTATTTTACTGGATGTTGACTCTGCGTTTTTAAAAATATACGCGTTAGGATAAAACTCAGTTACCTTATGTAATAGAGAAGCGGCCTCTAGTTTTGTATAGAAACTCCCCATGTAAATACGGTAATAAGGGTTCTCATAATACCAATCAATATCCGTGTCGAGATGGGCAAGCTCACGTTTGATAATACTAAACCGTTCAGTTGCCTTATACTTATCTCTAGATGTGAATAATTGCAAACTCCAGGCTTTGACCTTTCGATTTTTATTAAAATTCAACGTCTTTCTATGACTCATCATCTCCGTGATCGAAGAAGGCTCATTACACACGATCGTTGATCCTTGAGCAAAAACCAAGGAAGTGAGGCATACCATTATGACGATGAGTGTTTTCATGAACGTACAATAACTAACCCGGAAGAAGTTCCGATTCTATCTGCTCCACAATGTACTAATTCCGCTGCAAATTCTTGTGTTCGGATACCACCAGATGCCTTAATTTTTACACCTTGGCTATGCTCTTTGAGAAAACGAACCATATCTTTCGTTGCTCCCTCAGCATGAAATCCTGTCGATGTTTTCAAAAAATCTACCTCGTTCTCCACACATATATCACAACAACGAATAATCTCTTCATTCGATAAAAGACCCGTCTCGAGTATAATCTTAATCAACTTACCTTTCATATGTGCAGCAGTCGTAACAGAGTTGATCTCATTCTTTACATGTGCCCAATTGCTATTTTTAACAGCTGAAATATTGATCACTACATCTACTTCATCAGCCCCATCATCTAAAATTCGCTTGACTTCTTCCACCTTAGTGGGAATCATAGAGTATCCCATCGGGAAACCAGCAACTGATATAACCTTTGGAGAGGCCCCATCTAAAAGATCATGAGCTTGCTTTATATAATATGGTGGCAAACACACGCCATAAAAGCCATGATCGATCGCGTCACGACAAAGCGTCGTAAGCTCCTCTATTGAGAGATCTGGTTTCAGTGCTGTGTGTTCGATATAACTTCTTAAATCCACTTCAAATTCGTTTTGGGAAAACAAATGTAAGAATTAGGAGCAAATAAAAATATAAATCTAAATATTTAGATAACGAATTAGTGAATCATACCTATCGTTGAGACTATCCAAGTAATCTGACTCATAGAAAGAATCCTTCACATTGTAATCAAAGCGTTCTAATGTTGCCACGACATGTTTCAAATCCTCCTTATTAAGTTTAATGGTCAACTCAATTAAAGACTGATCTATATTCGATGTAATGAATGAACTTAAGATCAACACCTTCTCTGATTCGATAATACGAGCTATTTCTGCCAACGAATAATCTCTTGGGGTCATTTCTATTACAATAACACCACCCGGATGAGTGATCGAACCCGACTCAACTAATTGCTTGATTAAATTATCAAGTGTTATTAGACCCATATATTGTCGATCTTTATTTGCAACAGGTACTACAGACAACCCCGAGTCCACAACACATTTCATGATTTCATACAAATGTTGATGAGGCTGGACAAAAACATTAATCAGACCATATTCATAATGAGAATGAATCGCATCGTCAGGAGGCATATTCAAAATATGATCTTCTGAAACCAATCCCAGAAATGTGCCATTATCTACTACTGGCAAGTGCCGTACATGAAAATCATTCATCCACTGATTTGCCATCAAACCAGTATCAGCACCTTTTAAAGGAGGAACAGCGTATGAAATTAAATCTGATGCGTACATGTGTGATCTAGTTTTTTATACAGAATTGAATCCAGTTTCCGAGAAGTGTCTGACCGAATTCAGTCAAAATTGACTCTGGGTGAAACTGAACGCCTATTAGATTGTATGTATTGTGTCGAAACGACATAATTATATCATCTTTTGTTCGAGATGTCACCGTAAAATCGGCTGTTACACTTTTAACTACTAACGAATGGTAACGCATTATGTTAAACGGTGTCTGGATTTTATGAAAAATTTCACGTTGATCATGATATATGTCAGACGTTTTCCCATGCATGGGGTGTTGCGACTTTATTACAAGCATTCCAAAATAATGCGCCAACAACTGCATGCCTAAACATACGCCCAAAATGGGTTTGTTTTGATGACACGTATCCAATAATGCTAATAGACTAGGATAATCTTTAGGGTGACCTGGACCTGGGGACAGAACAATTCCATCGGCTGCATCGACCATTTTTGAATCTACATCAGCGACATTGACCACCGTACAATTAACACCAAGCCTATAAAAATAATCTAATAGATTATAGGTGAATGAATCATTGCAATCAATAATCAAAATCTGAACAGCCACTAATCATCAATTAGTTTGAAAGTAATTCACGTACAATGGTTGATATAGTCTTACCATCGGATACACCAGCAAACTTTTTAGATGCAATCCCCATTACCTTTCCCATGTCCTTCATTGAATCAGCGCCTACTTGTTGAATGATAGTCAGTATATTTTCTCTCAACTCAGCTACATCCATTTGAGCTGGTAAATATTCTTTTAATATATCAATCTCCTCTTTCTCAACAGATGCCAAGTCCTCTCTATTTTGTTTAATGTACACATCGTACGAATCCTGTCGTTCTTTTACCATTTTTTGAATCATCTTGATTTCAAGATCTGGCGTCAATTCATTTCCTTTTCCGTCTGTTTTGAATAATAAAATTTGAGATTTAATGGCTCGTAACGTTCTTTTACGCGCTTCATCCTTATTTCTCATTGCTTCTTTAATGCCTGCGGCAACCTTTTGATTTAAATCCATCTTAAATTTTCTTATTTTTATGTAAAAGTACACGGTTTTTGATAAGTATTAAAACTAGAGTTCATTGTTCATCCTTAAATATGAAAAAAATGCGTCTATTTGTGCTATTCAGTTTAATTTGTTGGCTAATTAGCCCAGTTGCTGCTATTGATTTTGAGACGATTACTTATGAGCAAGCCCTTGATCAATCCAAAGATGAGTTCAAATTAATCTTTGTTGATGCATATGCCTCATGGTGTGGCCCATGTAAACGAATGGCAAGAGATGTCTTTCCCGATGAGAAAGTAAGTGAATTCTACAACAAACATTTCATCAACCTTAAAATTGACATGGAAAAAGGTCAAGGACCAAAACTTGCTAAAGAATTTAAAATCACCTCCTATCCTACATTTTTATTTATCAATCAAAAAGGTGAAATCATACACTCAGCAAAAGGAGGGCGTAGTATTGAACAATTCATTGAACTTGCCAAGACAGCCTTGTCAAAAAATGACGTATCTGAAGAAATCAAACAACAATATGATGATGGAAACAGAGAGCCAAGTTTTTTATTCAATTACGCCTATGCCTTACGCAGTAGTGGAAAGCCATCCAACAAAGTCGCTAATGAATACTTAAAGAACGCTCCTTTGATCCATTCTGAAAAGCAGTTTAAATTCCTATACGATTTTTGCAATGAATCCGACAGCAAAATTTTTGAAGCATTCATTGAACATAAAAAATCCATCATTGATCTTGTAGGCCAACCTTCATTTGATGAAAAAGCGATGGAGGCGTGTTTAAATACTGTTTCCAAAGCAATTGAATTCGACTATGATAAACTCTTGGTAACGGCTAAGAAAAATTTCAAATCTGCCAATCCCAAAAAAGCAAAGTATTTTAATTTTAAAGCAGATATTCATTTTTATTATTTGAAAGACGATCTACTTTCATGTGTCAAGTTAATTGACTCTTATTTACAACTCTTTGGTAAAAAATACCCGAACGACTATTATCTCTATGCTTACAAAATATATCGAAAAACATACGAACCTTTATTCTTAAAAAAAGCATTAGATTGGCTTGAGACTGGAAAGGACGTCGTCGATGAGGAAACGTATCTCAAAACCAAAAAGAGTATACAATCAAAACTAGCCCGTAATTAGTAATCATACATCCGACGCATAAAGTTCCATCTGAGTCCTAGTTGTATGATCAAGTGATCCTTAACTGTAGTAGCTTGATCCATTCGTTTACGATAGATCAAATCAAGATCAATGGACAGGTTGTGCCGAACTTGGTAACTCGTGTAGAGTTGTAACATCAATACTTGATTTAATTCACCCTGACCAATAAATACATCGGTATCAACCGTTCGTGAATTATATCCTATATGTGGATTCCCACCCATATTAACCCCTGTTGTGTCAGCTCCGAACACCAGATAATTACATCGAGCCTCAACATATAGATCACGGATCGGTTGATAGCTTATCTTTCCAATCAACTCATAAAAGTTACTTCCCAAAGGATGAGCTAAAAACTGATTGTAATGCGTCCAATTTGCTGAACTATCTCGGAATGAATACATGTATGGACGAACCATATTAAATTCTATCTGTGCATCTAAATGATCGACCTCAGCAACATTGAAATATTTTAATCCAGCCTGTATTCCGAATTTATTTCCCCACCAACCAAACCCGTTATCAATGATTGAACCGATAGCCAATTCATCCAAAACAAACTGCCCATAAAAAGAAAAACGTTTTAAAAAAGTCCACTTCCAGTTCAATCCTAACATGACATTATCTGGACTTCCAGCAGCCTGCTCTACTGACCTGTAGAAGATCAATGGGTTTAAATATTGAAGATCGAATTGATTATTCCGACTGAATATCACTCCCTCAAAAATACCTATCTGAAGGTTTTTTCGAATCTGAAAACTCAAGTGATGTGCAGCTAAATATTTTACAGGAAAAGCCTCATCAAATGCTCGCTGACGAGTTGTATAGTTTTGTGTAAGTCGAGCAAATAGATTCTGGTAGTTGAGTCTCCATACTTTAGTATTGATTTTTAAATAAAAGTAATTTGTTGACTGATCAGATAGAAAAAGGGATCGCTGTCCATCACCCCAAAAATGTTGCCCGTGTCCCAACTGAAATGTGATGTGATTTTTTAATGCCTGAAAAGAAATATATCCATTACTCAATAGATAATCATACCCTTTGGTTGAGTCTTCAAATAACAAGCTATTATAGCCTTTGAAAAACCCAGCACTCGGTACACCATTGTCTCGCTCTACTAATTCATTTACATAGCCTGGTAAAAGTTGCTGAGTTTCCAATATGTCTACATAGAAAAATAATTTCTTTTGGATGTGCCCTTGAATTTTTGCACCTCTTGTATTTCGAAAGATGAATCGATC
>CAXQBA010000372.1:0-5175 GCA_964221885.1 Luminiphilus sp.
ATTGGTTTTTGGCGGTTTTTGGTTTACGGATTCTGTATTTATGTTCAAGGATATTGGCAGTGATTCAGTAAATGTATTCTACACATCATATTATTGGGTAGCTGATTATTTCGAAAAGTACGGATCAATACCTACATGGTCAATGGCATCAGGACTCGGGCAGAGTATCTTCTTTGGATCTTATGGGGATCCATTTTTATGGATTTATTATATTATCGGTAAAGAAGCTATACCAGAAACGATAGCTTATATCGAAGCGATCAAATTTTTCTTAGCAGGTTCATTATTTTTTGCTTTTCTTCGAAAAACAGGATTATCGTATGTAGCTGCAATAGCTGGTGGGTTGATATATACATTTTCAGGATTCATGGCGATCGGCGCTACATGGTTTGTCTTTAGTATTCAAGCGCTGTACTTCGCATTATATTTTTTAGCCTTCGAATATCTCATTCAGGATAGAAAACCGTGGTTATATATTTTAACGATCTTTTTGATAGCCATCCAATTACCACTTGATATTTTCTATGTGGCACTAATGACCATGATCTATGGTTTAGGTCGTTTAGTTCTCTTTTACGATGCAGATCTAAAACGAATACTATCTGATCTTTTTCAGATGGTCCTTTATGGAGCTATTGCAGTTTTGATGGCGATGTTCATGATGTTGCCAACTCTTCACACGATGTTGAATAGTCCAAGGGTTTTAGGCGAGTCCTCATTTTTTGATAGTCTTCAGTCTGTTTCTTGGTTTCAGATGTTGGATCCCGCACTTTGGCAGACAACTTTGTCAAGGTGGTTAAATAGTGATTTATTGAAAGCAACTGACTACAGTTTTATGGGAGCCATGAATTATCTCGAGGCACCTGCAATATATTGTGGCGTTCTTTCGGTTTTCTTTATGGTTGTCTTTTTTGCAATGAGTGAACGAAGGGAAAAGATATGGTTGGGTTCTCTATGTCTCCTTATTGCGATACCTATGATCTTTCCCTTTTTTAGATATGCTTTTTGGTTATTTTCAGGCGATTACTATCGCTTATACTCCCTGTTTATCATTATCGTATTCTTATTGATAATGATTCGAGGTTTTGATCTTTGGTTCCACTCAGGAAAGGCAAATTGGCGTGTATTTTTATTTGGTTTAGGTGTGTTCACTATTCTATTATATTGGGTGTACTCCTTTGATCTTGTTACGGTCAATAAGGCTCAGTTTCACAAAACTTTACTCTTTGGCATTGCCCAATTAGTTGTTGTTGGAATGGTTTTGATCGGACAAAGAAATGTGTCTAAGTGGTTGTTTATTTGCTTATTGTGTATGGAGCTTATCAGTCACACACGTTCGGTGTTTTACGAGAGAATATTGGCAACAAATGCTGAATTTAACAGTCAAAAAGTCGGATACAATGATTACACTAAAGATGCCGTGGCTTATCTAGCTAGTACTGACTCCTCATTTTACCGATTAGAAAAAAATTTTCCCTCTTATAACAAAAACTTGATCATGCATACATCAACGAATGATGCTAAGGTTCAAGGGTACTACGGCACGAAATCGTACTATTCCTTCAACAATATCCATTATGTTCGATTTCTAGGAGCCATGGATATAATTGATCCAACTAATGAATCAGCTACTCGTTGGCTAACAGGGCTGGGTGGAAGACCATTGGTAAATTTTGTAATGGGTAATAAATATTTCTTGACCAAGTCGGATCCGAATCAAAATCTAGGGTTTGGTTATCGTTTTT
This sequence comes from Luminiphilus sp., assembly GCA_964221885.1. Taxonomy (GTDB): domain Bacteria; phylum Bacteroidota; class Bacteroidia; order Chitinophagales; family Saprospiraceae; genus Aureispira. The sequence continues at coordinate 1,746 of CAXQBA010000372.1, forward strand.
TAAATCAGATCAACGATGTTTCTATTTTTACTCAGGATAATCATCTACCATTAGGATTTGTATACCAAAAAATGATCTCAATAGCTGACTTCAATCATTTAGATTCACGACGAATTAACAACATTATCAGTAAAAAAGATATATCCTTATTAAAGGCTGTTATTATAGAAGATCAGGATTTGGAAGATCAAATATTACCCGTATTGGATACGAGTACGTTCATGGCTGTAAACTACCCATTTGCAGAGTTACAAAGCGATGTGCAAACATTAAGAGAAAATACATTCCAGATCACTTCATTCAGAGATGATTATATCCAAGGAAGAATTACAAACCAAGTAGAAGGGGGTATACTTTTCTTTTCTATACCGTTTGATGAAGGTTGGGCAGCACGAGTTAATGGAATGGAAGCAAATATCATGAAGGTAAATGTTGGTTTTATGGGTCTTGCATTGGGCCAGGGTGACTATGAGATCGAATTGATTTACACGCCACCATATATTTGGACAGGGTTTTACCTAAGTTTAATGGGTGTGTTTCTATTGATTCTAATCATCATTTTTCGGGATAAATTGATGATTACATTTGATAAAAAAGAATAATTTAATTATCATTATAACAGGTAACAAAACCCGTTGAATTATTGAAAAATATAAAAAATGAGAACACTTGTCATCGTATTGTTGTTTGTCTCTATCTTTGGGTTTTCTTGCCAGTATTTAGGTGAGGGTTCTAACTATACTTATCCAGATACAACAGTTTTGATTGATAAACTTACGCCTCAGGTTTGTCAAGTAACCATATATCATTCAGATACAACTTACACGATTACAGATTTTTGGACTGATCAACTAACGGGTGATATCGTCTACAAGATGAAAGAATCCCCATATAAATTCAGCCGGTTGCATGGTATACAATACGTATATAATGATCGGGGGGACACTATGGAAATGGATTGTTTCGATCGGGGTATCCGTGTAGATTCATCTTATAAAAAACATCCAAATGGACAGATCGCATTAAAGGAATATTACTCCTCAAAAAAAGATGGGAATAAGATCTATGCGATGCGATTCCATGCCAATGGAATGAAAGAAACAGATGTGATCCAATATACAAATGGTGTCATCAATGATGCGGTTACTTTTTATGATGATAGTCCTGAGAATAAGATCACTGAAATTTTCTATTATGTCAATGATCAGATCGTTGGTATTCGAATATTCAATGAACAGTATCAAAGTCTTGACAGGCGTAAGGATGCACTTTACAAAGCCTACCGTGCAGATTCAGCAAGAATCGCTATGGCTTTGATGGATACTAGTGTGACTGAATTCGTCGAAATACCTGTTGTGTATGAAAATCTTGGCTCTGATGCGAATTATGATATTGGTGGTCCTGATCCGTTCGATATTATGATTGAGGATCCTGCCTTTGTTTTACGATTAGGTAAAGGAGTCACAAAATAACATCTATAATCGTTTCAATGCTTCAAGTTGATGGTTATGATGAACATACTATTTATTAAAGATTACTCAAAAGAATGAAATGGAAGGCTCAAATGAAGCATTTATAGTTGAGGGAGGGCACAAACTGTCAGGTGAGATCACACCTCAAGGTGCTAAAAATGAAGCATTGCAGGTTTTGTGTGCGGTCCTTCTAACGCAAGAGAAAGTTACAATATCGAATTTACCAGATATTGTGGATGTACGACTTCTGATAGAACTAATACGTGGTTTGGGAGTTGAGACTAAAAAGATCGATAATAATACCTATTCCTTCGAGGCAAAAAATGTTGATCTGGAACATCTGGCAAGTAAAGAGTATTTGTCAAAAGCGGGTCGTATCAGAGGTTCAGTCATGTTGATCGGACCAATGTTAGCTCGTTATGGGAAGGCTGTACTACCCAAACCAGGAGGTGATAAGATTGGTCGGAGGCGACTCGATACTCATTTATTAGGCTTGCAAACTTTAGGAGCTGCATTTAATTACGATCCAGAATTAAGTCGATATTCCATTGAGACAGATGCTTTGAAAGGTACTTATATTCTAATGGACGAGATATCCGTAACAGGAACTGCCAATACACTGATGGCGGCTGTGATGAGCGAGGGAATGACAACGATCTACAATGCTGCTTGTGAACCCTACTTACAACAATTATGTAAAATGTTGAATAGTATGGGAGCTCGTATCACTGGTGTTGGCTCCAATAAGTTGGTGGTAGAAGGTGTCCGTTCTCTTCATGGAACAGCTCATCGTTGTTTACCAGATATGATCGAGATCGGAAGTTTTCTTGGTTTAGCTGCCATGACGCAATCTGAAATTACGATTAAAGAAGTACGTCCTGATATGCTCGGGAATATTTTGAATACATATCAGCGTATGGGAGTTCAATTTGAGATAAGGGGTGATGATATCTATGTGCCTTCTCAGGATGTATATGAGATTCAGACCTTTATTGATGGTTCTATCATGACCATTTATGATGCTCCATGGCCAGGCTTTCCACCAGATTTGATGAGTATCATTTTGGTGATGGCTACACAAGCAAGGGGTTCCATACTGATTCATCAGAAAATGTTTGAATCTAGGTTGTTCTTTGTCGACAAATTGATTGACATGGGGGCTCAGATCATCTTGTGCGATCCGCATCGTGCCACAGTCATTGGTTTGAATCGACAATACCCACTTCGTGGAATCAAAATGACGTCGCCAGATATTCGTGCAGGCGTTTCTTTATTGATAGCTGCATTATCAGCACAGGGTACCAGTACGATTCTTCAAATCAATCAGATTGATAGAGGATACGAAAATATTGATGAGCGGCTTCGTTCCCTAGGAGCTAAAATTGAGCGAATTACACTCTAGATTTCTGATGGCTCTGGACTAAAAAATATGATTTTAAGTGGTATGTTCCATATTATTTTAATATCTTCAATAGCCGTTTAATTTAGTTTTATATTCATATATAAATACAGATATCACACATTCGATCTATGCAAGGAGTAGATATATTTAATTTAAGGACCCCTTTTCCAGGCTTACGCTCTTTTGAGAAAGACGATAAGTCCTATTATTTTGGTCGCGAAAGGCAATTGGACGAATTGCTTCGGAAATTGCGCTCCAATCGTTTTTTAGCGGTTGTAGGTGGAAACGGCACTGGAAAGTCATCGTTCATAAAAGCATCACTCATACCTCGTCTTGAGGAAGGTTTTACTGGTCAGCGAGGTAATGAATGGAATACTTTGGTTTGTAAACCAGGGAATAATCCCATCGAAAATTTAAGTCGTTCTTTAGCTGAAGTGTTGAATGGCGATGAGATGATGGACTCGAATTACCCGTCAAAAGTTGAGGGAATGTTACGGGCAGGATCACTAGGTCTGGTTGAAGCTTTCAAAAAATCACCGTCTAGTAAGGAGAATTT
>CAXQBA010000373.1:0-3939 GCA_964221885.1 Luminiphilus sp.
GTTGGACTTGGTCTTGCCGTTATTTTCGTACTAGGTATTACAATGCCTATCAATTGGATGATCAATACATATCTTTTAGCTGATGATGCGATCATCAATGGTATCAGCCTTACGTTCTTACGTCTTATATTATTCATTGCGGTAATAGCTTCAATGGTACAGTTGGTTGAGATGATCATTGAAAAGGTATCGCCATCCTTGTATAATTCACTTGGTATATTTTTACCATTAATTACTGTGAACTGTGCTATTTTGGGTGGTTCGTTATTCATGGTATCGAGAGAGTATGCTTTTGGTGACACAGTGGCATTTGGACTAGGTTCAGGTGTTGGTTGGTTTCTAGCTATCGTAGCAATAGCTGCAATACGTGAGAAACTCCGTACGGCAGATGTGCCTCCCGCATTACGAGGATTGGGAATTGCTTTTATCTTGACTGGATTGATGGGAATTGCCTTTATGAGCCTTGCTGGTTTGAACCCAGCCGATTTTAATTAAAACTAATTCTAATAAACGATATAACGATATATAGGTCATGGAATCAATGTATTTAGTAGTTATAGCAATAGTTGTTTTCTCTTTACTTATTCTGGCGCTTTCAGCTGGTTTATTGGTAGCAAGAAGACAATTACTTCCACAAGGAGATGTGAAAATCTCTGTAAATAATGGTGAAAAGATCATTGAGACAAAGCCCGGTACTAATCTATTAGGTGCGTTGTCAAATCAAAGTATCTTCCTTCCATCAGCATGTGGTGGCGGTGGAACCTGCGCTATGTGTAAATGTCAAATTCCAGCTGGTGGTGGTGATCCATTGCCTACTGAGATGAATCACTTGACCCGTAAAGAAGCTTCTGAACACTGGCGTTTAGCATGTCAGGTAAAAGTAAGAGGTGATATGGATGTAGAAGTTCCTGCTGAGATCTTTGGTATCAAAAAGTGGGATTGTGAGGTTGTTTCAAACTACAATGTTGCTACGTTTATTAAAGAATTTGTGGTTCGTGTGCCAGAACCTGTATCCTTCGAGGCAGGTGGTTACATTCAGATCGATGTACCGGAATGTGTCATTGATTACAAGGATATGAATATTGACTCGCATCCAAGAATGGGTAAGGCTCAGGATGAGTTTGAAGCAGAATGGGATGCACTTGGTATGCGTGATTTTAAAATGGTTAACGAAGAACCAATTTTTAGAGCATACTCCATGGCGAATCATCCAAGAGAAGCTGAAGAGAAACAGATTATCATGTTGAATATTCGTGTTGCACCACCACCACCGATTTTCCATGTGGTTGATGGTAAGCGCCAATTCAAAGAATATATGGATGTGAATCCCGGTATCTGTTCATCGTACGTTTTTGGTTGTAAAACAGGTGATAAAGTAACTATCTCAGGTCCTTATGGTGAATTCCATATCAAACCGACAAAGAAAGAGATGGTATACATTGGCGGTGGAGCTGGTATGGCACCGTTACGTTCGCATTTATTCCATCTTTTCCATACACTAAAGACACGTGATCGTAAAGTATGTTATTGGTATGGTGGTAGAGCGCCAAGAGAGTTGTTCTATATTGACGATTTCCGTCAAATAGAGGCTGAATTTGATAACTTCTCATTCTACATAACGATCGATAGAGATCCTCAAGATCCTAACTGGGTAACTAAGACTTCAATTGACGATGAGAATGGAAACTGTTTCTTTGGTTATGTTATGCCTGAATTGAAGAAACATTATCTAGATAAACATCCGGAGCCAGAGGAGATCGAATATTACTTCTGTGGTCCTCCAGCTATGGCTAATTCAATCTTTGTTGCCTTAGATGAGTTGGGTGTTCCAAAAGAAAATATTGCATTTGATGACTTTGGAGAGTAATCAAACAAAGTAAATAAAACAAGAGCGCGGATCATTTGATCCGCGCTCTTGTTTTATGAAGCTACTTCTACAACATGCTTTATTTTATGGATATGATGGAATAAGAACATGTTGTGAAAAAATTCCTAAGAAAGGGAATTGCTGCTATAAATTTACATTGCTCTCTTGGGGTTAAACCAAACTTGGTTTCATAATTTGGATTGATGAAATATAGTTTTTCTTCATCCATGACATAATTATTTTTTTTGACGATCCGACGGAATCGTTCAATACTAATACCCGTTTCCTTTATTTCTAATAGAGCATCGATCCCATTTTCCGATAATTTGAAAAGCTTTAGGATACCAACATAGAGAAAATTGGGTAATAAGTGAATATATGGAAGTTTAGAGCCGATCTTATGTCGTATGATCTGCTGATGACCACCAAAAGGCATATACCAAGGTGGAAATCCAAAGAACACTTTACCGGAGTCTCTCAAGAAATATTTTAGATGACCAAGGAATTTATCTTGGTCATGGATGTGCTCTATGACATCACGCATAATGATCAGGTCAAATTGACCAATATCGATCCCTGAAGGACCATTCATATTGTATATATCTTCAGTGTATAAAGTCAATTGTTTTGATTCGACGTATTCGGCCAAGTAGTCCTTTGCTTTTTCTATTTGAGGTGCACTAATATCAACACCGACCACTTCACAGCCTTGTTCCAAAAATGGAGGAAGGTTGCCACATTCACCACAGCCAATTTCTAGAATACGTGTATTGCTATTAATCGTCTTGTGATTTTCTATGAAAGGAATCACATACTTTTGTGTGGTCTGGATCTGTTCTTTGAAATATAAGGTACGATCAATGTGTCGTTGTTGCATAGCAAATATTTATGTTCAAATATACATAAGATTTCATAAAAAAGGCCATGTACATTCAGTGTACATGGCCTGTGTCATCAATAGACGTTTTTTATTTAACGGCGTCTACAATAGCTTTGAATGCTTCTGGATGATTCATAGCTAGATCAGCAAGAACTTTTCTGTTAAGTTCGATACCTTTTTGACCTAGTTTATGCATGAATACAGAGTAAGACATATCATATTGTCTAACACCTGCATTGATACGAGCAATCCATAAACTTCTAAACTGACGTTTCTTTTGTTTGCGATCGCGATAAGCGTACTGAAGACCTTTTTCAACGGCATTTTTTGCTACCGTGTAAACTTTTGATCTGGCGCCAAAATAACCTTTGGCTTGTTTCAAGATCTTCTTTCTTCTTTTTCTTGATGCAACAGAATTTACTGAACGTGGCATACATTTACATTTAAATGGTTAATAATGTGATCTTCCTGGGGTATAAGGCAAGAAGAAATGGCCCTATACTTTTCCTCGAGTCCGATCTTTTCAGTTTTGGCTTAAGCCAATTGTGCCAATTTTACTTACAAAGTAAGTTTTTGATACGTTTTTCGTCACCTGGAGAAACCAATTCCGCATGACCGAGACGAAGCTTTCTTTTCTTCGATTTTTTCGTCAAAATGTGACGTAATCCCGATCTTCTACGCTTGATCTTACCACTAGCGGTAATCTTAAAACGCTTTTTGGCACTAGAATGCGTTTTCATCTTTGGCATAACAACAATTCTAGTTTTTAATTAATTATCTAATAAAAGCGAGTGCAAATATAACATTTAGCTTTGTCTTCCCCAAATGTAAAATGAGTAAATGTTAGAATATAATAGGCATTTAGGCTGAAAAAGAGGTACCACAGCCACAGGTATCTGACGCATTTGGATTATTAAAGGTGAATCCTCTGTTTTGAAGTCCATCCATAAAGTCGATTTCGATACCTACAAGATAGATAGCATGGGCTTTGTTCATAACGATTTGAATATCGTCAAACTGATAGATATCGTCATCATCTTTCTTTTCATCAAAACCTAAAATATAGGAGAAACCAGCACAACCGCCTCCCTTTACACCCACACGTAATAGGTGCTTGTCAGAGACATTTTGTTCGGTTTTGATCTTTTTCAGTTGTTTTACAGCACCCTCAGTAAGTCTAATTGGACTTTCA
>CAXQBA010000374.1:0-8033 GCA_964221885.1 Luminiphilus sp.
TCAGATAAATACACCTGGTGACGAAGAAGCTCCATATTTAGCATTAGATGGTCAAACGCTCTTGTTCTCTTCGGATGGACATCCTGGTTTTGGCGATGCTGATATCTTCAAAACATATAGTGAAGATTATACGTCTTGGTCGAAACCCATTAATCTTGGGCCAACGATAAATTCACCGCATCGAGAGACGGGCATTACTCTTTCGTCAAATAAAAAAGAGCTTCTATTTTCATCATCAAGAGACGGTACATTGGGCGGGCTCGATCTGTATCAATTAACCCTTGATACTCTTTTTCCTGTCCGAATGAATGCACTGAGGCTGGATCTTAGAGTGTATAATGCTGTCAATAGAGAACCCATTAAAAATGTAGCTTTGCAAATCGGGTCTACAGGTTATGAAAAAATGAATGTACAGACTGACGAGAAGGGTAGAGCGTTTCTTTGTTTAAGAGCTAACAAAACTTTTTCGTATATCCTCAAGAAAAAAGGATTTGAAACATTTATTGGAGCTGATTATTTGAATGTTGAAGATGCATTTGCTCGTAAAAAGATTGAAATTTTTATGAATCCAGGTCAATCTTCAACATTTAGTTCAACTAATAATAGTTATAATCGTCTCAGAAAGAATTTGAGTTTGTATTACCCATCAGGTGGTAGTACGTTATCTGACGAACAAAAACGACAGATTAAGAAGATGGTTCAACAATATGATCTTTTGGATGAGAAAACCTTTAAAGTAGTTGGTTATGCCGACAATACTGGTTACACTGGCTTTAACGAAAATCTTTCAGGCATCAGAGCAAAGGCTGTAGCAGATTATCTGGTCAGTTTGGGAGTGAATGCTTCTAATGTTATTTTTACGGGTAAAGGAATTCTAGAAGGTGAATTAGCGAAACATCAGAAGCGTAGAGTAGAGATTTCTGTTGGGAATTAGAAAATTTTTAATATATTGTGAGCATGATATCAGAACATAGCAAGCTTTTGACTGTAGAGGAATTGCAAATGGCAAGTGCAATTTTAAAATCAGTTTCTCATCCGATCCGTCTCCAAATTGTTGATCTTTTGGATAAAAATTCTTATTTATCTGTTAATGAGATATGCTATAAAATCTCTGTCGAGCAATCTTTAACATCCCACCATTTATCTAAAATGCGTCAGTCAGATATCCTTGGTACACGCAAAGATGGTCAACGTGTTTTCTATTATCTTAAGCTCAAGTCATTGACCAACTTACTTGCTTGTATGGCTCATTGTATGGATAATTTAAAACCTCAATAGGTGCTTTAATTATTCACTTTTTTTTAGTTCAATCTTTCAACGTTATTTTCATTCATTGCACTCTGCAATGGTTATATCTGTGTTTCTAATAAAGCGATCCTTCATGGAAATAATCCTCCATTATTACTCAATATGCTGGTCATATTTTCTATGTAAAATTCGCTTTAAGAGTATGGTTGTTTTCTATGCAAACTTTCCAAAAAAAAAAGTGTTTATTCTCAAATATAGACATATTTAATATTTTTATATATATATTTCGTTGATTTTAAAGTTTAATTTGTTTGGTTTGTTTTTTGCTTATTGTTTATTAAGAAAAACTAACATAGCTGACCCCCATGTTTTGAATGCAGTTGTTTACACTACATCTGTACATTCATTTACTATGTTATTCTTTCAACTATGGACAACCCAACATCTCCCGATCAGATAACTTTGCAGGAAGAGGTTCATCGCCTAAGGTCAGAAAACCAACAGCTAAAGCAAGAGCTTGAAGCTTCAAGTCGCTTTGAAATAGACCTCATTTCCAAAGTAAGTAATGATTTACATATACCTATAAATGTTATTTGTGGTTATACTCAATTATTAAGTCGCCATATTTTAAGTGATCATGAGGTAAAAAAACTACGTCAAATTTCTGATGCAGCTTTATTTCTATCTAATGCGTTTGATAACCTAAAACAACATGCACGTTTGTGTACGGAATCCTGTACAATCATTAATTCCACGTTTGATTTACAGCAACTTATTTCTAAGTTGAACCACAGTTATATTAGGCGCTGTCAAGAAAAGGATATTACATTTCGTCTTCATCAGATGGATGTCCCAAACCTTGTAATTGGAGATAGTAAGAAACTTATTCAAGTACTTTCTACAATTTTAGATAATGCCGTTAAATTTACTCATGAAGGTATGATCGAGTTTTATGTAGAATCTATAAACGACATAGAATCTAATAAGTCACTGTTACGTTTTCGAATCAAAGATACCGGTATTGGATTCGATGATAGCCAATCAGAAAAGATATTTACATCATTTAATAGAATACACAGAGACATAGATACGCCATATTTTGGATTAGGTATCAGCCTTTCTATTTCAAAGATGCTGGTAGAGCATATGAATGGTACAATCTCAGTACATTCAAAGGAAGGGCAAGGAAGTGAATTTATTGTTGATCTTTCTTTTTCACTACCAACTACAGAACAGGCTTCATTAGACGATCATCCTAGTGATCTTTCACTGTATGGTTTGCACATTCTCTTAGCTGAAGATAATTATTTCAATCAACGTATTGCTGTTGAAACCTTACAAACATTAGGAGCTAATGTAACTTTGGCTAAAGATGGGACAGAAGCAGTTATGATGGCCAAGACACAGTATTTTGATATCATACTAATGGATATTCATATGCCAATTATAGATGGATTTAAAGCTACACGAGAAATAAAACGCGCAGGAATCACAACGCCTATTGTAGCTTTCACATCTGATTCACTGGAGGATACGTACAATGCTGTCTTTGCTGCAGGAATGTCAGATATAATCAATAAGCCGTTCAACATCGATGAACTTGTTGATACGATTCAACTTACAATAAACAAGATGATCATCTACTGATGGGTCTTATAATAAGTATTAAAGTAACAAAGTTTAATAAATTATTAGAACTCAACATCAAGACGGACAGTCACATTTGTTGGTGCATCTACCAATGCAGGACGTATCATGTATTCCTGATTCAATAAATTCTTTCCAACCAATGATAATTTGATTGCTGCAACTTCGCCGTTATCTTTTCCTTTAAACGCATAACTGTAACCAATACGCGCACTCATATTAATAAATTCACCACTGTTGACGTTCTGTCGGTAGTAACCGATACCGAATACATCATCCGCTCTTGGATCTAGTGTACTGTATATGAGATCTTCAAAGGCATTGTCAATGTTCTCCATTCTTGAATTATAATTAACCGAAAAACCAATAGATAAGGCTTTTTTCAATAGAAATGCTTCTATATCAAGTTTTACGGTGTGTACATTTCTATATTTCAAGATGTTGTAGTCTGCTGATGAAAGTTCTTGGATGATCGTATCATTATCCCAGTTCTGAAACTCAGGCACTATGAACGTATATCCAGCCAATACATTAAAGCTGACAGCACCTATATTCCCCGTTCCCATTAAGCTAAGTTCAGCACCTCTAATTCTAGTATCGTCTATATTAACCGATTGGAAAAATAAATTTGTCAAACTGGTGCTGGTTGGATCACCACCACCAAAAGTGAATTCCATCATGTTTTGATACTCAGTCCAGAATCCAGAGAGATCTAAAAACCCTTTCCAATTACCGATCTTAAAACCTTGTTTGATACCGATCTCCGCCGACCATCCTGTTTCAGATTGTAATGTCGGATTCGCCCTAATGGATAACGAGGCCAAACCATCTCCGATCTGCGTAGTAATATACCGCTCTGCAATGGTCGGATAACGATATCCCTGACCAAATGATGCACGAACGAACGTAAAAGGAGTCAACTCATAGTTTAATCCAACACGGAATACAGGCTTTGCTTCTTGAGAGACGGGCTCTGGGTTTTCAATCAGATTAGCGGAAGATGGATCAACAATAATCGAATCAGGGCTTAAAATGGAGTTGAATTCTAAACGAGCACCGAAGGTAATGTTTAATTTTGTGTTATCTGATCCTTTAGACTTGATCATACCTTGTTCTACCTGTACATAAGCAGCAGCATTGGCAATATTGTATTGGGCATTACCAAAGAGTTGCGCATCTGAATATGTATACGTTCCTACAGCACCAGCTACAAATTTCATATCACCAAAAAAGGTGGATTCAAACTTGAATTTCTTTTGATATTGATATTCACCATATACTAAATGAGAAAGGTTTGACTGATTTTGTCCATTTTGATTATTGACGTGGTAGTAGCGTGTCTGTAAACGGTGACGACCTTCCTTATTATCGTAGATTGTAAAATATGGATCGATATTTACGCGAAGAATGACAGATTCTGTGATCGAATTATCGAAAGGTGTATAGATTTCGGATGTTATGGTAGTATCTGAACCTAAATTGAATGCTGCGAATTCAGGTAGATAAATACCCACATTGTTCCATATAAAGAAACTAGCTGATTGACCATAATTGAAATTGACATTAGCTCCGACATTCATACGTGTATTGAAACGATAGCGCATATTCGAATTGAAACGATATTTTCGTTCGTAGGTACCCATTCGATATGAATCAGCATAATAATAATTTCCACCCAGCGTTAGATCAAACTTACCGATCTTTCTTCTGTGGGCAAATTGAGCACCCATTTCCATAGGTAAACGATAGCCATTTCTACCAGAAAGTAGCGCAGGAGTGATCGTATCAGATGCTACAGGGTTAGCAGCGTCTTGATCATTGACCACTACATAGTCACGTGTCCACCATGCTGTTTCAGGGCGTTCTGGTAAAGTAAAAGATGTCTGGAATAAGGATATTTTGGTAACAGGTTTATTCTTGGCATAGGCCGTACGAATATTAATAATACCATTTAATGCAGAAGAACCATACAAAGCCGAAGCAGCTCCTTTAACAATCTCGATCTGGGAGATATTTTCAACAGGGATGTCACGCCAATTGGGTTGACCAGCATCACCTGTTAGTAAGGGCAAGTCATCAACCAATAAAAGTACACGAGACCCTGCTCCGTAAGAGAAGCCTGAACCTCCACGAATATTAGCCTGACCATCAACTACCGTTACCCCAGGTACTTTCTCAACCACTTCATCTACTTTGGTAGCGTTGGTGTTATCAACTAGATCTGGTTTGACCACATCCAATGAGATGGAAGATTTTCCGACAGGTTGCTCAAAACGAGAGGCTGTTTTTGTGACAGTCTGCAATACGTTCACCTCTTCCATTAGGGCAAAGTTCATGACCATCTCACCATCACCACTGACGGTAATTTCCAGTTTGATGGGGCTGTATCCCATATAAGCAACTTCCATCGAATAGTTCCCTTTTTCAACAGGTATGGCATATACACCATCAATGAAATCGGTAGATGAACCTGTTACAAATTCGCCATTTGTATCATAGAGTCGTATTTCGGCACCGTATAGTAATTCATTTTCAAGACTATCTTTAACTGCACCCTTTAAAGTTGTTTGGGCCTGCATAGAAATGCAAAAAAGTGTAAAGAATAAAAAGTAGATATAAGTATGAGTGTAGTTCAGACGCATATTTTTTTATGGTTTTTGCGAATAAAATCTGGATAAATAAACTACTTTTTTATAACAATGCCTACATCAAGGGTAAAATTATTGATACCCATCTTAGGCAATCCCAATAAAATCTGTTAACGTTTTTTTAATACAGACTTTTTTATTGTACTTTTACAGATGCTTAAATCAAATAATTTAATCAATCTTACATTATTATGAAATCAATTTTACAAGTTATACTTTTTTCTTGTTTGGTGAGCTTTACATATGCTCAATCAACTACATGTTGTTTGGGTTCAACAGTAGCACCTGAAATCGCTCCGGGTAATAGTTCTACAGATGTACCTCTTGATGTTGCTACTCCTGGTGGTCTTTCATTGGCCGTTCAAGCTTCTTCTGATCTACCAAACGTTGAGTTTTTAATCACAAAGAAAAACCAGTTAGCTACCACCTCTCCTGGTGTGGTTGATACATCGGATGCTGGTGAAGTAGATGATGTAGTTATCGGAACTGTTTATATCAGTGGAGTTTTTGTTCCGAATACAAAGAATAGATATGGTGTCAGCTTAATGGTTGGCGACACGATCGAACTCACAGCGGTTGGGTATGATCTTCAATTGGTAAAAACACTAGGTGATCGTTTATTGAATGGGTCGACTAGTGGACAGCCTTGTTGTGGTCTTTTTGGAATAATGGCTTTAGCATTGAATCAACCAGCCCTTGCTGGTTTCTGTGATTCAGTTCGCAATGCGGGGGTCAATGACTCATCAGATATTCAAAGTATGGATGACGTATTGGATATATTCAACTCTTTTATAGTCGGTCAACTTTCAATCACATCTATGGTCGATGCGTTAGTTCTTACTAATAGTAGTGGTACTTATATTAATGCTGATTGTGGCGGAACATAAACCAATGATTTCTTACCTTTCGGTATCAATAAATCACAAAGGTATGGTTACAGAATGGATAACTCGGTTGCTGTTAAAGAATTAAGTGATGTGACCAATTATGTGATATTTCCGAATCCCACACCGAATAAAATGGTTAATATTTCATTTACTACGAGCCGAACAACGGATCTTAGCATTAGTATCTATAATAGTGTAGGACAAAATGTAAAATCAGTTCAATTGGGTCAGGTTAACGGAAACATTAATACACCAATCTCATTGAATGCATTGGATGCAGGTATGTATCTCATTGAATTGACGGATGGTCAGAGAACTATCACTCAGTCATTGATCGTACGATAGTCACACCGATGATATGATAAATAAAGCCGCAATATTATATATTGTGGCTTTTCTTTTTTGTTTTATAATTCATAAAAAATAGCTATTTTTGTAGCAATTCTTAGAATTCAATTTTGTCTATATCAATTACATATAATGAAAGTAAAGTTAGTTAGCATCCTTTTTTTAATCATTTTCTTAATCTGTTCTATTACAGATATGCAGGCTCAATGCCCAGGTTGTACAATAAGTTTACCAGCTGGTATTCCGGCTGATACGGTTTTAGTTGATACGCTGCCCTATGCATACAAGAATCAGTATTATCAAGAAGAGATGAGTTTTCGTCTTCCTTACACATCAGATCCCTTAGCGGCAGTTGCGCCTCCGGGTACGAATGTACCAACTGGATTGAGCATTGATTATTTTGAAATTCAATCTGTGACTGGTCTTCCACCGGGTTTAGCATGGGTGGGTGATCGAACACCGCCTATGCGCTATGATGAAGTATCTCCAGATACAAGAGATGGATGTATAACTTTATGCGGTATACCTGCTGCAGCGGGTACCTACACTATAAATGTGAATCTGGAAATACAAGTTTCAGGCTTCATTTTTCCAACACCACCCATACCTTTAGAATTTATTGTTTATCCAGATACCAATGCATCCTTTATTACGAATACTTCATCAGGTTGTGCACCGTTCTTTGTGCAGATCAGTAATCTATTACCAAGTAATGGATTAAGTGGTTTTAGCTATCAATGGGATTTTGGAAATGGACAGAGTTCTACCTTAGAAAATCCAGATTCCGTAGAGTTTACATTGGCTGATACAGGTATGGTTGCAATTACACAGACAGTAGTTATTGATACATTTCCATTTATGTTGGAGACGATTGTAGTGACAGCATCGGACTGTAATGATGACATTCCATTTATTTCTCAAGGTGCACCCGATATGTACATTAAGATCTTCGATGGATCAACAGAAATCATCAATACGGATCCTGATTTCTCAATTTTAGGCACGATCGATCCTAGTTTAGGTGAAAATAATGAATATGCACCAGATACTATGGAGTTTCCTGGTCCACTGAGACTAAAGACAACACCTTATCTTGTTGAAGTTTGGGATGACGATAATGCTATTTTGAATGGTGACGATCAATGTGGTGGTGGCGCTATTTCTATCAGTGCATTAGACGGACAAGGCTGGCACTCAGCTTCAAATGGGGGCGTATCGATCAGTAGATCGGAAGAGCGTCGTGTAGGGAAAGAGT